>CALWFS010000284.1 GCA_944377705.1 uncultured Mediterraneibacter sp.
TTAGCATGGCGATAATCTCTTTTAACCGTTTTTCGTCATCCAGCTTTGACTCCATCAGGATCTCCCGCATCATGGAGAAGAGCACGTCCATTTTCGGATACAGCGCCTTTCCCTTCATCTCAAATGTGGCGCGGAACTCTTTTTCTTTTACCTTAGTGACATCCGCATACAGCTCCAGGGAAGTGCCGATCCCGCCGGTATGCACATTGATCTCGTTAAACAGCGCGCCGTATTCGTAATTTTCTGTGTCAATGATGCCAAGCACACTCTGAAGGATTCCTACATAGGGCAGCATCTTTTCCTCTATGCCGGACAGGTCAAACATGAGAGTCACATACCCGATCCCGTTGGTCTCCACGTTGTGATGCACCATCTTCACTCCATCCGCGTCAATCTCCGTATTATAGATCGGCGCAGTCTCCCGTGAAATATCCTCCCGCTTCAGCACAGGGATCTTTGCCAGATCCTCCGGCGCGGACTCCTCTTCCTGATATGCTTCCAGCTCCGCTGTCGCGCTAACGAGAGCTTCCACTTCTTCTGCCGACAGGCTCCCCTTATATGCCTTGAGCTTATCCGCAAGCTCCTTGTCCAACCTTGCGGTGCGTCCCCGCTCCGGACGAATGATCACCACTGCCCCGTGAGTATTGTCCAGCAGATATGTGCGGATCAGCTTCTCGAAATATCCTGTTCCCACCTGCTCCTTTAGGAATTCAAAGGTCGGGATGGCTTCCATATGGACAAATGGTTTCTCTTCATCATAGAGCCAGCTGTCAAAGAGCTGGAGCCCGTACATCAGCCCTCGCGGATAATTGCCGAAATCCGCCTCGCGGAATCGGAATTCATAATAATTGATTCCTGCGCGCAGCGCCTTCTGATCAATGCCCTTTTCTGTGATTCCACGCAGAGTATCTTCGATCACCCGGATAAAATCTTCTTTCTGCTCCATGTTCGCGTTCTTTGATATCACGGAGAAAATCGGCTGATATACCCCATTGTCATAAGAGCCCATAATGTCCTTGCCGATTCCCGCGTCCAGAAGCGCTTTCTTCAGCGGAGCACCGGGTGCTGACAAAAGTGCATAGTCCAGGATCTGGAATGCCAGATACAGCTTTTCATCCAGAGAAGTACCGATCACCTTATTGTACGAAAGATAAGTATTATCAGTCTCATTTTCATCGCTTGCTATGGAATATTCCCGGACGATCTCTTTCATCTCAGAAAATGGATCCTGATATCTGATCTCAGAATCCACCCGGATCCGTTCAAAGTCAGACAGGTAGTTTTCATCCAGCCACCTTAATTTTTCTTCCATATCCATATCTCCGTAAAGGTAGATATAGCTGTTGGACGGGTGGTAATATTTCCTGTGGAAATCAAGGAACTGTTCATATGTCAGCTCCGGGATCACCTCGGGATCTCCGCCGGATTCATTGGCATAGGAGGTATCCGGGAAAAGCGAGTTCAGGATCACCCGGTCCAGCACTCCCTCCGGGGATGAGAACGCGCCCTTCATCTCATTGTAAACCACGCCGCTGATCTCCAGGTCAGCCTCTGCGTCGCTGAGCTTATAGCTCCAGCCTTCCTGGCGGAATGTCTTGTCACTCTGATAAATATTCGGATAGAACACTGCGTCCATATACACATGCATCAGATTCTGGAAATCCTTGTCATTGCAGCTAGCCACCGGGTATACTGTCTTGTCCGGATAGGTCATGGCATTCAAAAATGTATTCAGCGAGCCTTTCACCAGCTCCACGAACGGATCCTTTACCGGGAACTCTCTGGAGCCACAAAGCACGGAATGTTCCATGATGTGCGGCACTCCCGTGCTGTCTGAAGGCGGTGTCCGGAAACCGATGGCAAACACCTTATTCTCATCGTCATTTTCCATAAGCAGGACTCTTGCCCCGCTCTTTTTATGACGCAGGAGCATGCCGCGGGATTTCAGATCCGCGAGGTCCTTTTCCTGTATCACTTCATATGCTGTAAGGTCATAAATACTCATGTCTTACTCTCCTTGTCTTTTTGATCACTTCCATAGTATACCACTAACACAGCGAATATAAAAGGGATGTCCTCACCGGAGCATCCCTTCTTTTATAATCTCTTCCCCGTTTCCTTTGAAATATGGAATCGAATGTGATGTATTGGCGGACGAAGCGAGCAGATGGATCTCTCCTTTCCGTATGCCGCACGCCTTTGCCAGAGGATTCCGCAAGAACCGGACGTACTGGATATTCCGGTATCTCACTATCAGATACACTCTCGCGAAATACCCTTTGGACAGCTTCAGAAAGTCTTTTCCCGCCAATGAGCCTTCTGTAAGATACTTCAGAATCATTCCGATCACCAGGCAGACTTCCAGCCCTGCAAATACCAGAAGCACCCATGGGCTGTATTCTGGCATCACAGCAGCAAAGACAGCCGCGAAGGATGCTGCTGTGATTGTATAAATCACAGACGGAAATGCCCATGCCGCCCAGACAGAGGATGGCTGCCGCTCCACCTTTGCGCCTGCCGCATCCAGAAACTCCGGGAGCAGGACAGCCAGTTTCTCATTCAGCTTAGCTTCTGTTGAATAC
>CALWFS010000285.1 GCA_944377705.1 uncultured Mediterraneibacter sp.
ATGCTGGGCGGCACCGGGGACCATACATCCTCGCAGATCTCCGCTGACACGATCAGATCCTCCATGCCGGAAGCCTCAAACAGAATCCGGGATCCGAAGGGAACCTGCTCTCCCTCGAACAGAATATATCCCGCCTGGTCTGGTCCCGGAGTAAACTGGCGCATCTCGTAAAACTCTGCATAATTCGGAAGAAACGTCTTTGTCGTAAATCCCAGGATCTTTCCCCGGTTCAGGGCTGCAGCGGTATTGTACAGCTTTCCGCGCACAGCCAGCGGCGTCCCCACAAAGGCAAGGATGTCCTTATCCGCCGTGTACTGCGCGATCTGAATGAGGGCACGATGCGCCGCTTCCAGAAGCGCAGCCTGGGTAAACAGATCGCCGCAGGTATAGCCTGTAATGCACAGCTCGGGAAATACAATGATCTTTGCCCTCATCCTGCAGGCCTCCCCGATCGCTTCACATATTTTCTCCGTATTAAACTCCACATCCGCCACCCGGATATCCGGCGTAGCTGCCGCAGCTTTTACAAATCCGTGTCTCATCTTCTCTCCACCTTCCCGCCCGGACAGACTTTTTCTTCCGATCCATGTCCGCGCTTATCTATCTGCTTTTCTTCAACAGCTCTTTTAATTCATCCACCGTATAGTGGTATGCTGTGTTACAGAAATGACACTTTACTTCAATGTCTTCCCCGTCATCGATCATAGACCGGATATCCTTCTTGCCGATACTGATGATCGCTTTTTCGATCCGTTCTTTCGAACAGTTGCAGTAAAATCTTGCAGGCATTGTATCCGTGATCTCCAGATCCAGCCCTTCCAGCACCTGAGCCAGCATCTCTTCCGGCGTGTGCCCGTTGTCCAGCATGGAAGTTACGGACTGGATGTTCCGGATATTCTGTTCCAGCTTATTAAGCACCTCATCTTCAATAAACGGCATCACCTGCACAATAAATCCGCCCGCACAGCGCACAGTATTATTCTTCTCCATGAGCACGCCCAGCCCGACAGAAGACGGCACCTGCTCTGACGTGGCGAAATAATATGTCAGGTCCTCCGCGATCTCTCCCGTCTGAAGGATCGTCTGCCCCGAATAAGGCTCTTTCAGCCCCATATCCTTGATCACGGTCATCACGCCCTGTCCGAGGGCTCCGCCCACATCCAGCTTACCGTTTTTCGGAGGGAGGATCACTTCCGGGTCATGGACATATCCTTTCACATTTCCCTGGCTGTCCGCTGTCACTGTCAGACCTCTGATCGGTCCCGAGCATTTGATCTGGATGGTCAGCATATCCGTGGCATTCTTCATCATGCTGCCCATCATCACCCCGCCAGTCAGAAGACGCCCGAGCGCTGCTGTTGCCACAGGGCTTGTCCCGTGGCGCTTTCTCGCCTCCTCCACAAGATTCGTGGTCACTGCCGCAAACGCGCGGATCTGCGTATTTGCCGCTGCTGCTCTTACAATATAATCTTCCATCTTTCACAATCTCCTGTTATCAAACTCTTTTTCTTTTGCTGAATTTATACTTCTCCGGCTGTCTGTGCCGGTTTGGCTTCCACTGCCATCTGCTTTCCATGCTCCCGCGCGATCACGCAGATCCTCTCACTTGTTTCCCCTGCCGCTTCGCGTGTATCCATGTCATATGCAGCCTGGAAAACAAGCCCTGCACTGCTTAGCAGTTCCCTGATCTCCTCCAGAGTATACCCTCTCTGGAAATGCGTTTCTGTATATTTCCGGTACAGGGCGCCGTTTTCTTCTGTATCATCCTCTCCCGCGCCTTCATCCTGCCCCGAAGCCATGTCTTCCCGTATAAAAAACGTCAGATCATATTCATTGATCCTCTCCTCTTCATAGTAACAGTTATCCCATATAAAGCTGCATACCCCGCGGTCCTCCGCGATGGTACAGTCTCCCATCACTTCCCGGTACTTATACTCTGTATTAAAATCAAAAAGAAAGATCCCTCCAGGATCAAGATAGTTATTTACCAGGCGGAACACCTCGGCAAGTTCCTCAGACTCAGTGATATAATTCACGGAATCGCACACGCTTACCACTGCCCGGACCGTGCCGTACAGTTCAAATTCCCGCATATCCTGGAGAAGATAAAGGATATCATATCCGGACGCAAGCCTCTTCTCCATTGCCAGCTCAAGCATATCCTCGGAATTGTCCACTCCGATCATGTCATACCCATACCCGGCAAGGATCTCCGTCATGTTTCCTGTACCACATCCCAGATCCAGGACAATCCCGTCCTTCACGCCATATCTGCACAGCAGACTGTGTATGTATTCTCCCCATTCCTCATAGGGAACATTATCCATAAATGTGTCGTACACTGACGCAAAACTAGTGTATGCTTCCATGTGCAAAACCTCCCGTAAATAGAAGTGTAACACATTTTCTCTATCTTGACACTATAAATCTGGATTTGTGTGTGTGGACGGATGATCGATGGAACGTCCGAAAACCGCAGGTTATTTTAAGACGTATTCGCGGCGGGCGGGGATATGGCTCAGGTTCCGGTTCCGTAAT
>CALWFS010000286.1 GCA_944377705.1 uncultured Mediterraneibacter sp.
TCTAGGCATAATAAAACTCCCCTCCAGATATACAGTTTTATTATTTCAACTGTCTACCTAAAGGGGAGCATATCAATTATTTACCGACTGCCTCTTTTAATGCCTGCGCCAGCTGATCCGGGCAGGAAGTTGCCTTGAATCCGCACTTGATGCCTTCAATGCGGGAAATTGCTTCATTCACATCCATGCCTTCGATCAGGCGGGAGATTCCCTGAAGGTTTCCGTTGCATCCTCCGCGGAAAGATACGTTCGTTACTTTACTATCCTTGATGTCAAAATGGATCTGCTGTGAACAGACGCCTTTTGGTGTATAATCCATGACCATATACCTCCTTACCAGGGAGCATTATAGCAAATGATCAGAAAAAATACAAATAATCCGTTGCATAAAAATTTTAACCGTCATTATTCGGTCATATGTACTTTGATATGACATTTTCAGAGCATTCAGGGGGCAGGAGCATTTTCAGGTTTATCCGGGATATAAAAAACCTCTGCCCCGAAGGATTATCAGGCTGATATCAGCATCATGTGAGGCTCTTGAGAATCATACCGAAGAGGATTGAGAACAAACGAAAATGGCTTTTTACGTGTAGAAATATGTAGAACGGTTTTTGCGGACAATCCGGGAAGGATGGTCTATAATGTCCACAAACACAAGTCGAACTGTCGCAGGACAGGGGAAGCGTTGTGGACATCAAAAAAACAGGAGGGTTTGCTATGTTAGAAGGATTGGCGGGAGATACCCGTGTCATCGTCTATCTGATGGCAGGGATCGGAGTGCTGGGGATTCTGGCGAAGATCATCAACCAGCTGACTTTGTACAAGCTGGTGAGGGCGGCAGGAAATATGCCGAAGAGTACACACCGACTGATAAAGCTCGTACGGGCAAAATACGAACATGCGTGCATGATACATGATTCTGTGGAAAACATTGATGCCTTTGTGGAAAAATACATATATGAATACAGAGGCTTTTTGTTCCGTATCCACACGTGGAGACAGATTGAAATTTTATCCGTGTGGTTTGCGGGGATACTCGCGGCGCTGGGAGCGTCGGTTAACTACCTTTCTATCGGTCTTACGGAGACTGTTTATCAATATATTGCGGCGGGCATTGCAGAGATGGTATTGCTTTCCGTCATTATGCGGCTGTCCGATGAGCCATATAAAATAAATGCGGTCAGAATGTACATGGTGGATTATCTGGAAAATATCTGTGCGGTCCGTCTGAGGAAGCAGACACAAAGGGAGCGGGAGTCCATAGATGTGATTGCAGCGGAAAACGGCGGCAAGGGCGCGGTCCAGACCGTGTCCGATGCAAGAGGGCAGGAGGACGGTTCCAGGAAAAAGGTGAGAACAGCAAGAAGCGTACAGCCGGATGCCGCGCCGGATTCTCAATCCAATGTACAGGAGGGGATTTCAAATGCCCGGCAGAACGTCCAGCCGGAAACGCGTGAGGACCGGCTTTCCATTAACATCGAGGGTGAGCCCCGGTCGGTGGAGAGAGGAGAGGCTGCCAGACAAGCGCTCCGAAGCGCCGCGGAGAACAGCCCGGACGGTGACAGGGCAGCGCTTAGGGAGGAGGCGATCCGGCAGATATTGGAAGAATTTCTTGCCTAGCAGACAGCAGGGAACCCACTGCGTTCTACTTGAATAAGGAAAACAGATTTGGTAAAATATTCATAGAGTATCGGATACCGCCGGGATACCGGCGCCGGACTTCGAATGATGACAGTGATATCAGAAGATATCGGAGAGGAAGGATTACGATGAGCAAAGTAACATTTGACTATTCAAAAGCATGTGGTTACGTTAAGGAGCATGAGATGCAGTATATGAGCGAGCTGGCGGCTCAGGCAAAGGACAAGCTGCTGGCAAGGAGCGGAGCGGGAAATGATTTTCTGGGATGGATCGATCTTCCGGTAGATTATGACAAAGAAGAGTTCGCGCGAATCAAGAAAGCGGCTGAGAAGATCCGTCAGGATTCAGAAGTCCTGCTCGTGATCGGCATCGGCGGATCTTATCTGGGGGCAAGAGCTGCGATCGAGTTCCTCGGACACTCTTTTGCCAATGTGGTTTCAAAGAACATCCGGAAAGCTCCTGAGATTTATTATGTAGGAAACAGCATCAGCAGTACTTATATTAAAGACCTGATGGACGTGGTAGGAGACCGTGATTTCTCTATCAATATGATCTCTAAATCGGGAACGACCACTGAGCCGGCGATTGCCTTCCGTGTATTCAAAGAGCTGTTAGAGAAGAAGTACGGCAAGGAGGAAGCGGCAAAGAGGATCTATGCCACAACAGACAAGGCAAAAGGCGCCCTTAAAAATCTGGCGACAGAGGAAGGATATGAGACATTCGTAGTGCCGGATGATGTGGGAGGACGTTTTTCAGTTCTCACTGCGGTAGGGCTTCTTCCGATCGCTGTGAGCGGCGCTGACATCGATAAATTGATGGAAGGCGCGGCAGCAGGAAGAAAGGCTGCGCTGGAAAATGATTTCGCTGACAATGACGCAATGCAGTACGC
>CALWFS010000287.1 GCA_944377705.1 uncultured Mediterraneibacter sp.
ATGCGGTGAAAGTCGCACGTCCGGTGTGAAGTGGGGGAAAATCCGGCGATAACTTCAAAGGATTACCTATCACTATAAGCTGAGACGCTTCTGTATACGGCGCTGATCGGCTATATCTACTATGAAGCCCCAGAGAACGAGCAGAACTTCTCCACGTTGGTTGAGATGATCAATGCGATGGAGGTCCGGGAGGATGATGAAACCTTTAAAAATGCGGTGGATCTGCTCTTTGACGCACTGGAGCAGAAAGATCCGGATCACTTTGCCGTGCGGCAGTATAAGAAATATAAGCTGGCAGCAGGGAAGACAGCTAAGAGTATTCTGATCAGCTGCGGAGCCAGGTTAGCGCCCTTTGATATTGCGGAGGTGCGTGAGATTACGATGTATGATGAACTGGAGCTTGATCTGGTGGGAGACCGGAAGACAGCTCTGTTTTTTATTATCTCAGATACGGATGCGACATTCAATTTTCTTGTCAGCATGGCTTATACACAGCTGTTCAATCTGCTGTGTGAAAGGGCGGATGATAAGTATGGCGGCCGGCTGCCGGTGCATGTGCGCTGCTTGATCGATGAGGCGGCAAATATCGGACAGATCCCGAACCTGGAGAAGCTGATGGCGACGATTCGGTCCAGGGAGATTTCCGCGTGCCTCGTACTGCAGGCGCAGAGCCAGTTAAAGGCGCTGTATAAGGACAACATGGACACAATTATCGGGAATTGTGATTCCAGCCTGTTTCTTGGAGGCAAGGAGGAAACCACCCTGAAAAGCTGGAGTTCCCTTCTTGGTAAGGAAACCATTGATATGTACAATACAAGTGTTACGAAAGGAAACCAGGAGAGCCACGGCCAGAATTTCCAGAAGTTAGGAAAGGATCTGATGTCGATGGACGAGCTGGCCGTTATGGATGGAGGAAAATGCTTGTTGCAGGTCAGAGGCGTCCGGCCTTTTCTTTCTAAGAAGTATGACATTACAAAACATCCGAACTATCATCTGTTGTCTGATTACAATGAGAAGAACGCTTTCGATATTGAGAAATTTCTCTCCACAAGGCTTCATGTGATGCCGGGAGAGGTGTACCAGAATTATGAGATTACGGCGGAAGAGCTGAAACAGCAGCCGGCGTAAGGAAAAAATAGAGATTTGTGCCCTGGGGATAGTGCGCCCTGACGGCAGTTTCTCTGGTTTACTGAGAAGGAGGTGACGGGCTGAGGATCCGTGATTCACCGTGAAAACTGAATATCCGGCAGTAATGATCCTGCCGTATGTATGCCGTCTTTGTGCCTGATAATTTCACCGCATGAAGGCGGCTTTTTTGCGTTTTATATTCAAAGATGAAATATAGAATTATCGGAATAAAGGAGGAACTGAATGGAATTTTTTTCGAGTGCTATAGATACCCTTCGTATTCTGGTCATTGCTCTAGGAGCAGGTCTGGGAGCCTGGGGGATTATTAACTTATTAGAGGGTTACGGAAATGATAATCCGGGTGCAAAATCACAGGGAATTAAGCAGCTCATGGCGGGAGCTGGCATTGCCGTTGTGGGTATGACGCTGATTCCTCTGCTGTCCGGCCTGTTCGGTTAATAGCCGATGGGCGGTCTGTTTGACTGGATAACAGACTGGATTAAGGAGGGCCTGATCGAAGCGATCACCGGTCAGTATACGAACATTTTTGACTCGGTGAACACACAGGTAGCAGATGTGGCGGCGCAGGTAGGGGAGACACCCCAGGGATGGAACAGCGCTGTATTTACTATGATACAAACGCTTTCCGAAACGGTGGTCATTCCCATAGCCGGGATTATCCTGACATTCGTACTTGTGTACGAATTGATCCAGATGATCTTGGAGAAGAACAATATGCATGAGTTCGATACCTTCAATATTTTCAAATGGATCTTTAAGACCTTTGTTGCCACATATCTGCTGACAAACTGCTTTACGATCGTGATGGCGGTATTTGATGTGGCTCAGAGTGTGGTAGCTGACAGTGCAGGTGTGATCAATGGAAGTCTGGACGTTAGCGCAGCTCTGGAGGACCTGGAGACGCAGCTGGAGGCAATGGGGATGTGGGAACTGATCGGACTATGGCTGGAGACAAACGTTATCAATCTTTGCATGTGGGTATTGTCCATTGTGATCTTTGTAATCGTCTATGGGCGGATGATTGAAATATATCTTTCCGTGAGTCTGGCGCCGATCCCGTTCTCTACGATGGTAAACAGGGAGCTTGGGCAGATGGGCCAGAACTATCTCAGATCCCTTTTCGCATTGGGATTTCAGGGGTTCCTGATCCTGATCTGCGTTGCAATCTATGCGGTGCTGGTTCAGTCCATTCCATCATCTGATGATATTCACGGGGCAATCTGGGGCACGGCAGGGTATACAGTCCTGCTGGCATTTGCCCTCTTTAAGACAGGAACCTTATCCAAAGGAATTTTTAACACGCATTAGAAATGAGTCTGAATGACAGGAGGAATTGATTTTATGAGTAAAACAAATACAGAAGCAAAAGTGCCGGAAACTCC
>CALWFS010000288.1 GCA_944377705.1 uncultured Mediterraneibacter sp.
TAATCCGTCACATGCACAGCTCCCTTCGTGAGTTTCCAGATGAGCCATGTTTCCACTGTTCCGAAGAGAAGCCCGCCTGTCTCGGCGCGCTCCCTTGCTCCGGGGACATTGTCCAGGATCCACTTGATTTTCGTCCCTGAGAAATAAGCGTCGATGACTAGCCCGGTCTTTTGGCGGAATTTGTCCGTGAGTCCCTTTTCTTTTAAGGAATCGCAGTATTCTGAAGTCCTGCGGCACTGCCAGACGATGGCATGGTACACAGGTTCGCCGGTGTTTTTGTCCCAGACAATGACAGTCTCCCTCTGGTTTGTGATACCGATGGCCGCAATGTCAGACGCTGACGCTCCGATCTTAGTCATCGCTTCCACTGCCACGCCGAGCTGGCTTGCCCAGATCTCATCCGCATCGTGCTCTACCCAGCCGGGCTGCGGGAAATACTGGGTAAATTCCCTCTGTGCCACGCTGCACATGTTTCCTTTTCGGTCAAACAGGATGCACCGGTTGCTGGTTGTTCCGGCGTCCAGCGCCATGATATATTTCGGCATATTCCTTCAACCTCTCTTTCTTCAGCCGTAAAACGTGTTTCCCTTATTTGCAGACATTGATCCATTCTTTTGCGTGAGCATACTGTTCCAGTTCCTCACACGTCAGCGCTACTGCAGAGTTGCCGCTGCCTGCAGCAGGAAATACGGTCTCAAACCGTTTCATGGAGACATCAAGATATACGGCGGTGCTGTCCGGGTTCCCGAAGGGACATACCCCGCCGATGGCGTGCCCGGTCAGCGGCTCCACATCCTCCGGGGCGAGCATCTTTGCCTTCATCCCAAAGAAATGTTTAAATTTGCTGTTGTCGATCTTCATATCCCCTGCGGTCACGATGAGGATCGCAGCGTCTTTTTCCTTTGTGTAGAATGAAAGAGTTTTGGCAATGCGCGCCGGCTCCACGCCGACCGCCTGAGCCGCCAGTTCCACAGTGGCGCTGGAGACAGGAAACTCCAGGATCTTCTTATCAATATTATGTTCCTTAAAATAATTCCTTACGATTTCAACAGACATGATGAGATAAGCCCTTTCTTTCTGATATCTGACGGACAAAGTGTGTCCGGCTGTAAGAAAATTATAACAGTTTCAGGACGGTTCGGGAACTATAAAATATTCCAAGTACAGATTCTCAAACAGCAGGAGCGTAACACTACGCTCAGGGCGTAGATTTACAACGAGTAGCCTTCGTGATAGAATACACATGTATAATGCATTGCAGCTGAAAGAATGCATATGAGTAAGAAAAATCAGAAAAAAACAGAATTTGAGGAAAAAGGCATTGCCCGGTGTTCGGATATTGCCGGAGGGCGTATTGCCGGGCGGGAGCGCCTGCTGAAAGATTTGGAGCAATTAACCCTGCTGAGCGATGTGTTTATGTCAGTCGTTCTTTCGGATATCAGGGCGTGCCAGCATGTTGTGAGGATACTTACAGAGAATCCGGGAATCCGGCTGAAATCCGTGAGGACGCAGTATGTCATTTCCAAAGCAGTCGCCCGAGGGGCAAGACTGGATGTGCTGGCTGAGGAACAGGCAGGTACATTGTATCACCTGGAGATTGAAAACACGGATGCCGTGGACCATCCCCGAAGGACAAGGTTTTACGGTGCGCTGACAGACAGTGAACTTTTGAGGAAAGGGGATGGCTATGGCGCCCTGCCGGACCGGAGGATATTTTATATCAGCCGGACAGATATCTGGAAGAAAGGGTACACCGTATATGAAGAAGAGAAGCGCTTCCGGCAGACCGGGCTGCTGCATAAGGACGGGGCGCATGTGACTTATGTAAACGCTGCGGTCGATGATGGGAGCAGGATTGCAAAATTAATGCGTTATTTCAGGACAGCGGATCCATTTGATGACAGTGAGGGAGAGTTATCAAAGAGAGTCCGGTTCCTAAAGATTGAGGAAGGAGGAAGAGAGATCATGTGCGAGATCATGGAGAGGATCAGAGAAGAAGGAAAAGAAGAAGGACGAAAATCGGGATTTCTGGAGAGTAGCCGTAAGACAGCGTTGAACCTGAACAGGATGGGGATGCCGGAAGAGACCATCGCCAGGGCAGTGGAAGAGGATGTGACGGTAGTGCGTCAGTGGCTGAAAGCTGCAAAATAGGCAGACTCAACCGCCGGTATGGTTACTTTTCAAGCTGCCTCCTGTATACTGTAAGAGCAGAATGATACAGTATTTATCTGAATCGGTCATACGGGACAAATATCTTATGCATTCATACAGGAGGCAGCGCATATGGATCAGAAAAAAACAGGCAGATTTATTGCAGAGAGAAGACGGGAACTAAATCTCACCCAGAAAGACCTTGCAGACAAATTGGGTATCACGGACAGGGCAGTGTCGAAGTGGGAAAATGGACGCTGCATGCCGGACTTGTCTCTCCTCCAGCCACTGAGCAGAATCTTAAAGGTGGGAGTCAATGATCTGTTGAGCGGTGAGATTATTTCAGAGAGAGATTACAGAAAAAGGAGCGAAGA
>CALWFS010000289.1 GCA_944377705.1 uncultured Mediterraneibacter sp.
GCCGTTCCACAAGGCCGGCGTCCTCCATGCGGTTCAGGAGTGTGGTGAGCGTGCCGGGCTCGATGTGACATCCCCCCGCGATGTCTTTCTGACCGGCGCCGTCGTGATCCTTCAGGTAGTCAAGGATCTTCGGCTGTCCGATGGTCAGACCGGTATCTTTCAGCCTGGCGAGAAGCTCCTTCTGGAACAGGGATTGTTCCGCCATGATCAGATAGTGAAATGAATGGGACATAGTGTCATCTCCTTTACAACAGTGTTTCCGGCGGCAGATCACCGGGTGCTGTTCACACTGTAACGATCACCGCAATCTGCAAATCCAATCTCAATAAGATTTGAATACAAATGATTAGAATTCAAACAATAAAATTATAGGAGCCGCAGAGGGAAATGTCAAGAAATATTCTGCTGAAAACCGGTGACATCCGATGCCGGGTCTGGCATAATGGGAGCAGGAGGAAAGTTAAATGGACATCAATATCGTATTGGCATATGATTCTGCTGACGAAGTATGCGGGCTTTTTTCAGAATATACAGATATGCTGGTAAATGGAGATCCAACATTTAGAGAATATCTTGAGATACAGAATTATGATGAAGAGTTAAACCATCTTGAGGAAAAATATGGTCTGCCGGACGGACGGCTGTATTTGGCGTACTGTGACGGCAGAGCGGCGGGATGCATTGGGCTGAAGAAGCTTGATTCCCTGAACTGCGAGATGAAAAGACTTTATGTAAGACCAGAGTTCAGAGGGATGCATATCGGCGGGCGGCTGATCCAAAGGATCATAGATGATGCAAAAGAAATCGGATATAAGCATATGCTTCTGGATACACTGCCTTTTTTAGAAAGCGCGGTACACATGTATAGGAAATGGGGATTTTATGAAATCCCAAGCTATAATGACAGCCCTATGGAATCGTCAATTTATATGAGACTGGATTTAGATGACGGCACAATGAACAGCGTCAGGGAAGGTTCGGCGGACAAGGATCAGCCTCAGGTGCTGTCCGTAAATGGAAAAGACTACAGCATCCTGAAACTTCTCGGCAGGGGAAAGGGCGGCTATTCCTACCTGGCTGAGCGAGAAGGCAGGCGAGTGGTGCTCAAACAGATCCACCATGAACCCTGCGACTATTATCAGTTTGGAAATAAGATCGAGGCAGAGATCCGGGATTACGACCGTCTGAAACGGATCGGCATCCCGTTTCCTAAGATGCTGGATGTTGACAAAGACAAGGAACGGATCATTAAAGAGTATATAGACGGAGATACGGTTTACGAAATGATCCTGGAGGACAGGCTCCCGGAAACCTGCCTGGAACAGGTAAAAGCAATGTGCGGTCCGCTTTATGCCGCGAATATAAATATCGATTACTTCCCGACAAATTTTATCCTGCAGGACGGCACGCTGTATTATGTGGATTATGAGTGCAATGAATATATGGAGGAATGGAATTTTGAAAACTGGGGAGTGAAATACTGGTCCAAAACACCGGAATTCCTTAAATATGCTGAGGAACATCTGCATATCGTCAATTTAAAAAACTGTCCCCGGTTAAGCGGGCAGGCGGCGGCATGGTTTCATGAGAAATGGCAGATTCCCCTGGAGGAATACAGATCCAGCATAGAAGATTCTATAAGCGGAGAAACTCCTGTGCCGCAGTGGTATGTGGCAGTGAAAGGAGAGCGGATCATAGGAGGTCTGGGAGTGATCGAGAATGATTTTCACAGGAGAAAGGATCTGACGCCCAATGTCTGTGCTCTCTATGTGGAAGAAGAGTGCCGGGGGCAGGGAATCGCCGGAAAACTCCTTGATCATGTATGCAGGGATATGCGGGAAAAAGGCATCAATACTCTGTACCTGATCACGGATCACACATCTTTTTATGAGAGATATGGATGGGAGTTTCTCTGCTTCGTCGAAGAAGAGGAGGGCGGTCTGTGCAGGATGTATGTCCATGGAGAAAATGGAAGAAAATAACCTGGAGGCTGTAATGAGCATGAGAAAAATCATACTATATATTGCCATGAGTTTAGACGGATATATTGCGGATAAAAACGGCAGGGTTGACTGGTTGTGCGGGCAGGATCCTGACGATGAAAGCGAGGGCTCTTATCCCGAATTTGTACAGGATATCGACACAGTCGTCATGGGCTGGGAGACTTATTATCAGGTGATAACAGAACTCTCACCGGACGAATGGGTTTATGATGATCTGACGACTTATGTGATCACGCACCGCGAAGAAGCGTCTTCTGAGAAAATCAGATTTGTTCATGAATCTCCGTCAGAACTGATTAAAAATTTGAAAGAAACAGGCGGAAAAGATATCTGGATCTGCGGCGGGGCGAGTATTGTGCAGCAGCTGCTGCGGGAGAGGATGATCGACAGGATTTATATTTCGGTCATTCCCATTATCCTGGGAGCAGGCGTCAGGCTGTTCGGCGAGCTTCCGGAGGAGTTGGCATTAAGGCTTGTGGAGACAAGAAGTTATAATGGGATTGTGGAACTCAGATA
>CALWFS010000290.1 GCA_944377705.1 uncultured Mediterraneibacter sp.
TCGAGGTGCGCAGCTCATTGCGGCCGATTGCGATTATGCATGCGGCGAATGCCGCGACCGAGATGAAGCGTCAGCGGAATCGAGGTGCGCAGCTCATTGCGGCCGATTGCGATTATGCATGCGGCGAATGCCGCGACCGAGATGAAGCGTCAGCGGGCATCCAGAAACTCCTGTATCTGTCCCGCGATGATCTTCATCAGCCTCTGTCTTGCCTCGATCGTTGCCCAGGCAATGTGCGGTGTGATGAAAAGCCTGTCCTTATCTTTTACATTCAACAGCGGGCTGTCCTTTGCCATAGGCTCGGTTGAGAGTACATCCAGACCTGCCGCCTTGATCTGTCCCGAATTCAGGGCATCGGCAAGGTCAGCTTCGTTGATGATGGGGCCCCTCCCGAGATTCAGAAGGATGGCGTCAGGTTTCATTTTGCCAAATGCATCTTTGTCCATCAGCCCTTCTGTATATTCGTTAAGCGGAGCGTGGATGGAGAGGATATCAGATTCTGCCAGCAGAGTATCCAGATCAACCTGGTGATACCCTTCCTGCGCGGGAGCTCCCGATGCGGAATAATAGATGACCTTTGCCCCGAACAGTCCGGCGATATCAGCGACGCGGCGCCCGATCGCGCCCAGTCCAAGGATTCCCCATGTCATACCTTTCAGTTCGTGGAAGGTGCGTGAAAAATGCGTGAAAATCCGATCGTTTATGTACCCGCCGGTCTTTACATAATCATCATAATAGCGGAGATTTTCCAGCAGGTAAAATAGCATGGCAAAAGTGTGCTGTGCTACGGACTCTGTTGAGTATCCCGCGACATTGCGCCATTCGATGCCTCGACTGGCAAGATAATCCTTATCCAGATTGTTTGTGCCTGTGGCAGTCACACAGACAAGCCGCAGATTCTTTGCGCCTGATATCGTCTGTTCATTTACGAGTACCTTGTTTACGACAAGGACATCCGCGTCTGTCACACGCTCAGGCGCTTCTTCAGAAGAAGTAAAAGGATATTTTACGACTTCCCCAAGCTGTTCAAACTGTGAGTAGTCGATGTCATCGCCAAGTGTGCTGGCGTCTAAGAATACGATTTTCATAAGTCGTGTATACCTCCTTTGCAAACTGCCATTTAGTATAACATATTTCAGGAGAGGATACAGAGTTTTTTGCATATTTATCATATATTATCAGGTCAGACGAAGTAAGTGCGCTGATGCATTTGTCGGACGGCTGGGGCTGAGCGGTGGTTATGCCATCTGAATCCGCAGACAGGAGAGCGGATGCAATGTAAAGAAACTGTGAAAAATGTTTGACCGCGCTTGGCATCTCAGAGGGATTAAGGTATATTGAGTACAACAAGCTGATAGGAGGAAATAAGTTATGAGCGGATTTTTTTCACATTCCAGCAGCAGACGGAGGTATCCGGATCCGAATATGGGCGGAGCTCATTACAGAAAGAAGGGTCTGTTCGGCATGTTCTCCGGCCTGGGAAGCGGATCAGGTTCCGGAAGCTTCCGGGGATACCGCAGGCAGGGTTATCCAAATCAAGGTTATCCGAACCAGAGTTATCCGAATCAGAGTTATCCGAATCAGGGATCATTTCAGTCAGCATCTCCCTCAGCCGGAAGTCAGGCAGTCTGCCCCAAGTGCGGCGCTTCCGTTCCGGCAGGCTCTAAATTTTGCCTTTCCTGTGGGGAGAAGATGACATCTAATGCTGCATTCTGCCATAGCTGCGGAAGACCGCTGCCGCCGGGGGCAAAGTTCTGTCCTGAGTGTGGCGCTCCGGCACAGAGATGATATTTGCGAAGCGGATTAGAAAAATCGGCGGCTGCACCGTAGCGTCCCGCATAGGCAGAGGGCGCTACGGTGTATGTTTTCTTGCCCGCGATGCGGGCGGCAGGAAAGTGGTCCTGAAACGCTTACGACGCCGCATGCGGAAGAAAAACAGGGCGGATTATCATCATGAGGCGGTCATCCTGTCAGGATTGTGCCATCCGGGGGTGCCTGAGCTGCTCGGTGTGGTGAATGAGCCCCGGGGATATTATTTTGTGCTTGAATATATGGAAGGATACACGCTGGCAGACTGGCTGTTTGAGAAGAAAAAAATTTTTTCGGCAGAGGAGGTGTGCCGGATTGGGACACAGCTCTTTGGCATACTGGAGTATCTGCACAGCCGAAGTGTTGTGCACGGTGATATCAGCATAGCAAACGTAGTGGATGATGGGAAGAAGGTATCTGTGATCGATTTTGGCCTGGCGCGTTATTCAGGAGAGAAAGAGCTGGATTTCTCCCTGGACCATGCGAGGGCAGCGAATGTTCTTATTTATCTTCTCTATTCAGGGTATTCGGGCAGGGGCAGCCGGCCCTGGCATGAGGAACTGCCCCTTGATGAGAATCAGAGAAAGTTTCTGCTGGATCTCATGCAGCCGGGCGGGAAAGAAACCGAAGGAAAAGGAGTGTACAGAAGCACTTCGGATATAAAAAAGAGATTCCTGAAATATTTTGGTCAGTCAGTCCGGGTGGCAATAGTCAGATCCGGGGCTGACAGGGAGAGCCTGCGTCAAGAAAGCGGGCAGGGCGAAAGTCTGTAGGTTTGTCAAACATATGTTACACCATGCTGAATAAATTCCTTCAAGACAGTCTGTGGGGATTTCCAGCCCAG
>CALWFS010000291.1 GCA_944377705.1 uncultured Mediterraneibacter sp.
AGCTCCAGGTCTATAACCGCAGGGACTATAACCAGTTCCCTATGAGACCTCTGGGCTGGAAATCCCCACAGACTGTCTTGAAGGAATTTATTCAGCATGGTGTAACATATGTTTGACAAACCTACATTTTTTCTTAAATATAAAAATCGAGTTGTAGAGTTACAATAGACGTGTCACCTGATACTATACAAAAGCGGTTGAATCCTATGGAATGTTAATCTCTGAACAGTCTATGAAAAACTTGTTGATACAAACAAAACGGAAGCTTTTCAGCTTCCGTTTCTGGAGCGGAGAGGGTGGGATTCGAACCCACGCGCCCTTTCGGACAAACGGTTTTCAAGACCGCCTCGTTATGACCACTTCGATACCTCTCCATAATGCGCCGCAAATAGATACTTTACTATATTTTCCCTGTGCGACGGTGTTTATTCTATCACAGATATAAAATCTGTGTCAATACCTGTTTTTCAAAAATCCTTCTGCTGTTCCAAGGTCTTCCGGTGTGGTAATCTTGATATTCTCGTATGAACCATGAAAAAGCCTGATCGGGAAATGAAGCATCTGCTCTACCACCATGGCATCATCCGTAACCACCGGATGACCTTTCTCCATGAGCAGACGGTACGCTTCTTTGACAAGAGCCGTCTCAAATACCTGTGGGGTCTGGACGATCCAGACCCTGCTCCTGTCAGGCGTATCCTCCACAAATCCATTATCGTCCACGATCTTGACCGTATCTTTCGCCGGCATTCCCGCCACGCATGCATGGTCAGCGCTTACACATTCATATCCCCGCCGGATGATCTCTTCGTCCACAAATGGTCTTGCACCGTCATGAATGAAAACAAATCCTTCCTCCTTTGTCTCCCGAAGCCCGTTCCAGACAGAATCATATCTCTCCGCTCCCCCCGAGACAATCCGCTTCACTTTGGACAGTCCATATTGGTCTATGATCTCCTTCCGGCAGTACTCCTCTTCACCACTGCCCGTCACAAGGATAATCTCATCGATCAGCTCCGAGTCCTCAAATGCTTTCAGAGAATAGTACAGCACCGGTTTCCCGCCCATGAGCAGGTATTGCTTATGAACTTTTGTCCCCATCCGCTTTCCGCTGCCCGCGGCAAGCACAATAGCTGTACAGAATTGTTTTTCCATACTTTTCCTCCTTGTGGTCCGCACCGCACTTTCCCCGAGGTTCTTTCGCGGCTTCCTTCCTCTCCGATTCTCCTGCCGCTCTTGATTCGCTAACGCTCGCCCAGCTTCAGGTTCGGCACTGCATTCAGGTCCCAGCCGTGTCTTGTCCCTGCGAGATACTCATAGAACGCCGCTGCCCCGATCATCGCCGCATTGTCCGTACAATAGATAGGAGACGGACGGTAGAAACGGATTTCACGCTCTTCGCACGCCTTTTCCATCGCTTCCCTCAGCGCTGTATTCGAAGCCACCCCGCCTGCAATGGCAAACTTATACACGCCGTAGTCCTCTGCCGCTCTCATGGAATTCTCCACCAGAACTTCTACGACCGCTTTCTGGAATGAAGCCGCGATGTCCGCAGGATCAAAGCTCTCTCCCTTCATTTTACAGCCGTTGATGTAATTCAGCACTGCAGACTTCAGTCCGCTGAAGCTAAAATCATACTGTGCGCCTTCGATATGTGCTTTCGGAAATTTCACTGCGTCCGGATTTCCTTCTTTTGCAATGCGGTCGATCTTCGGACCTCCCGGATATCCCAGACCGATCGCCCGGGCCACCTTGTCGTATGCCTCTCCTGCCGCATCATCCCGGGTGCGTCCGAGGATTTCGTATTCCCCGTACTCCGCCACACGCACAAGATGGGTGTGTCCTCCTGATGCGACAAGACAGAGGAAGGGCGGCTCCAGATCCGGGTGTTCGATATAATTTGCGGAGATATGCCCCTCGATATGATGCACTCCGACCAGTGGAAGATTCCGGGCATACGCGATGGCCTTTGCCTCCGCTACTCCCACAAGAAGTGCTCCTACCAGCCCGGGTCCGTAAGTCACTCCTACCGCGTCAATATCGTCCAAAGTCACCTCAGCTTCTTTCAGAGCCTCTTCGATGACCTGGTTGATCTTTTCGATATGCTTCCTGGATGCGATCTCAGGGACCACACCTCCATACAGCTTGTGAAGATCGATCTGGGACGAGATGATATTGGAGAGGACTTCCCTCCCGTTGTGCACGACTGCTGCCGCAGTCTCATCGCAGGATGTCTCGATCGCCAGGATATTGATATCTTTTATCTCTTTCATGCTACGCCTCTCAATCTTCAAATATCAGCTCAGTTGACATTCCGTCTTTTCCCGCCTTTGCCGCCGGAAAAATACGGCGCACCTCGTCCATATACGGCTCCGGCCGGGTCAGAGAGGGGCTGTAATGGGTCAGCCACATTTCTCTCACCTGTGCGTCAGCCGCGATCTGCGCCGCCTCATAAAATGTCATATGCTTATACTCAGCCGCTTTCGCAGCTTTCTCCTTCTCGCCATACATTCCTTCACAAATAAGAAGATCCGACTTTTCCGCATTTCTGCGGATCGATTCCGTGGGTCTCGTATCCGTAGTATAAGTCAGCTTCAGACCTTTCCGCGGAGGTCCCAGCACCATATCCGGGGTAAATACGCCTTCTTCCGCCTCAATGGTCTCGCCGTTCTGGAGCCTGCTCCAGTACGGAAGCGGAATATTCTGCGCTTTCGCCTTTGCCGCGTCAAACTTTCCGGCACGGTCGATCTCCAGCGTATATCCATAGCAGAGCACATTGTGGT
>CALWFS010000292.1 GCA_944377705.1 uncultured Mediterraneibacter sp.
ACCGGCGGTCGATCTCCTGGACGATCTGGTAAATACGCGGAAGCAGCTTGGAGAACAGGTCGATCGGCCATTTCTCAAGAGCCTCCGCCATGATCGTATGGTTCGTATACGCGCAGGTCTTTGTGGTCACATCCCATGCTTCCTCCCAGTTCAGACCTTCCTGGTCAATGAGCAGGCGCATCAGTTCCGGAACCGCGACTGTCGGATGGGTGTCATTCATCTGGATGACCACCTTCTCGTGCAGCTTCCGGATATCGCTGTGTTTCTTCTTATACTTGGCGATCAGCGCCTGAAGACTTGCAGAAATAAAGAAATACTGCTGTTTCAGACGGAGCTCTTTTCCGGAATAGTGGTTGTCATTTGGGTAAAGCACGTCAACGATCAGTTTTGCCAGGTTCTCCTGCTCTACCGCTTTGTGATAGTTTCCTCTGTCAAACTCCTCCAGCTTGAAGTCTGTGATCGCTTTTGCATCCCAAACGCGCAGCGTATTCACCACATGGTTTCCGTATCCCACAATCGGCATATCATACGGGATCGCCAGTACAGACTCGTAATTCTCCTGGATGAAGATATCCTTCCCGGTCGCGGGATCTTTCTCAAAACGGATATTGCCGCCAAAGCGCACTTCCTTTGCGTACTCCTCCCTGCGCAGCTCAAAAGGATTTCCCTCTCTTAACCAGTCATCCGGCACCTCCTTCTGATAGCCGTCTACGATCTTCTGCTTGAACATGCCATTGCGGTAACGGATGCCGCATCCGTATGCCGGGTAGTTCAATGTGGCAAGGGAATCCAGGAAACATGCCGCCAGCCTTCCGAGACCTCCGTTTCCGAGCGCTGCATCCGGCTCCTGATCCTCTACCACATTCAGGTCAATGCCCATCTCATCCAGGGCTTCCTTTACTTCCTTATATGCCTTCATATTGATCAGGTTATTGCCCAGGGCACGCCCCATGAGAAATTCCATGGACATGTAATATACGGTTTTGGCGTCCGCCTCGTCGTACGCCTTCTGGGTCGCAAACCAGTCGTCAAAGATGACGTCCTTTACCGCATAGGAAACTGCCTGAAAAATCTGCTGCGGAGTCGCCTCTTCTATTGTCTTTCTATAAAGGGCACGCACATTGTCCTTTATTGTCTCTTTAAATGTTTCTTTCTCAAATCTTTTGCTGAACATCGCTTTATTTTCCTTCCTTTTCAACGCCCATTGTAACTGCTTCACCATTGATCTTCCACTCCTTTACGAAGCCTGCCGGCTCTGCTTTTACAACCTGGTCAGCCAATACCTCTCCGCTGATCTGTCCTGCGTATTTTTCAAAGACTGCCTCTGCCTTTTCTGTTCCTTCGTATGTCACCCGGATCCGGTCCATGACCTCGAAATCAGCTTCTTTTCTCATGGTCTGGATCTTGCTGATGATCTCGCGGACAAAGCCCTCCTCCAGCAGTTCTGGTGTCAGGTTTGTATCCAGGACAACTGTGACACCGTTGTCATTCTCAGAAACATAGCCTTCCATCTGCGCTGTGTCGATCAGCAGGTCTTCTCTGAAGAGGGTAATCTCCTGCCCGTTCACATCCAGCTTCAACGCTCCGGTCTCATTGACCTCGTCCATAGCGGTGTTTCCGTCCACAGAATCAAGGGCCGCCTTTATGCCGCCTAACATTTTACCATATTTCGGCCCGACTGTCTTTAACTGAGGTTTAAATGTATATGAAGTAAAGTCTCTTACATCGTCTGTAAATTTAACATTCTTCACATTCAGTTCATCTGCGACAATCTCCTGATAAAATTCCGAAAGGTCAAAAGCAGCCTTCACGAACATCTGGCCGATGGGCTGGCGGTTCTTAATATTGGACGCATTCCTGCAGGCGCGCCCCATCACGACCAGCTTCAGCACATGTTCCATATTCTCCTCCAGCTCTCTGTCGATCTGCTCCTCGTGTACTTCCGGGAACAGGCACAGGTGGATGCTCTCCGGCGCTTCTTTGTCAATGCTGCGCACAAGATTCTGATAGATCTCTTCTGTCATGAACGGAATCATGGGCGCTGCTGCCTTAGACACAGTGACAAGCGCTGTATACAGAGTCATGTATGCATTGATCTTATCCTGCTCCATGCCCTTTGCCCAGAAACGCTCGCGGCTTCTTCTGACATACCAGTTGCTCATGTCATCCACAAACTCCTGAAGCGCGCGGGCAGCCTCAGGAATGCGGTAGTTCCCGAGATCATCATCCACTGCCTTTACCATGGTATTCATCTTGGAAAGAAGCCATTTATCCATTACAGACAGTTTATCATAGTCCAGTGTATATTTTGTGGCGTCAAAGTTATCTATATTCGCATAGAGAACAAAGAATGCGTAAGTATTCCAAAGTGTTCCCATGAATTTGCGCTGCCCTTCGATCACAGCCTTACCGTGGAAGCGGTTGGGCAGCCACGGAGCGCTGTTCACATAGAAATACCAGCGGATCGCGTCTGCGCCGTACTTTTCCAGCGCCTCAAAAGGATCAACGGCATTTCCCTTGGACTTGCTCATCTTCTGACCGTTCTCATCCTGCACATGTCCAAGAACAATGACATTCTTATACGGCGCCTTATTAAAGATCAGCGTAGAGATCGCCAGCAGGGAGTAGAACCATCCTCTCGTCTGGTCCACTGCTTCTGAGATAAAGTCCGCCGGGAACTGCTCCTCGAACAGTTCTTTGTTCTCAAACGGATAGTGGTGCTGCGCAAACGGCATGGAACCGCTGTCAAACCAGCAGTCAATCACTTCCGGTACGCGGTGCATCTCTTTGCCGCACTTCGGACACTTGATGGTCACTGCATCGATGTACGGACGGTGCAGCTCAATGTCGTCCGGACAGTTGTCGGACATTTCTTTCAGTTCTGCAATGCTTCCGATGGAGT
>CALWFS010000293.1 GCA_944377705.1 uncultured Mediterraneibacter sp.
CTTCCGGGAGGCCAGGAAGCGGTCCAGCACCCGGCGGTAATTGGCGTCCCGCTCGGTGAGATAGAAGGGCTTGTCAAGCAGCTGTTCTATAGTCAGACCAGAAATCTCCCGCAGTTCCGCGCCCAAAGAGGCGGAGGCCACGAAAACCACTTTCTCTCGCTGTTCCGCCAGTTTATGCCAGTTGTTGTTATACTGGGGCTCATCCAGTATGTAGATCATATCCAGTTCTCCGCGCTCCATCCGCTCGATCAGCATTTCAGGCTCCCCGGTGGTGACACGGACGGCTACCTTCGGATGCTTTTTCCAGTAGAAGCGAAGTATGGCGGGCAGCTTGAAAAAGCACAGCGATTCAATGGTGCCAATGTGAAGCTGGCCGTGGAGTTCTCCGGTGTCAGACATGAAAAGTCTGGCCTTATTGACTTCGCTGAGCACATTATAGGCATGCTCCAAAAACTGAGTTCCCGGCACGGTCAGCGTGACGCGTTTGCCCATGCGGTCGAACAGCCGGGTATGAAGATCTTCTTCCAGCTGCTGGATTTGCACGGTCACTGCAGATTGGGAGTATCCAAGGCTTTCCGCCGCCTTGGAAAAGCTTTTGAGCTGGGCCACTCGAATGAATGTGTTGATTTGACGCAATTCCATACCGTTTACCCTCCATCCACTCAAAAAAGTCCTATTAATTTTTTTGAACGATAAGATCAGATTTATGAATTTTACTTTTAATTGTAGTCATGATATATTGAAATTATTAAATAGTCAAGGAAAATTTGTGCAATTGACACAAAAGAAAAAGGAGGTTGTATCGTTTATGGAAAAGAAAAAATTCAAATTAGGGCTTCTTCCCAGACTCATCATTGCCATCATTATCGGTATCCTGTTTGGGCAGTTCCTGCCGGAATGGTTCTGCAGGATCGTGGTGACAGCGTCCGCAATTTTCAGCACGTTTCTGTCCTTTGTTATCCCCCTGATGATTTTGGCCTATGTGACCATGGGTATTGCCAACCTGAAGAACGGCGCTGGCAAGCTGCTGCTGATCACAGTTGTAATTGCCTACGTATCCACGCTGATCGCCGGTTCATCATCCTATCTGGTGTCCAGCAACCTGTTCACCAGCTTTATGAGCGCAGACGTTCTGGAGCAGATAGCGGCTACTGCGGACAATTCCCTGGAGACCTATTTCAGCCTGGACATCCCTGTCCTGCTGGATACCCTTTCTGCGGTGGTGATGGCCTTTATGCTTGGTCTGTGCCTGTCATCCCTGCGGGGAAAGACTATCGGCGATACCCTCTATAACAGTATGAGCGATTTCTCAGGTATTATCGATAAGGTGCTGCACTCAGTTATCATCCCCCTGCTGCCCCTCTATATCTGCGGGACCTTCACTAATATGACTAAATCCGGTCAGACTTTCGCCATTTTGGGGGTTCTCTGGAAAGTGTTCCTGGTGGTCATCGCGATGCATCTGGTCTGTATTTTGTTCCAGTTTCTGGTGGCGGGCGTCATCAGTAAAAAGAATCCTTTTGCGCTGATAAAAAACCAGATCCCCGGCTATACTACCGCGCTGGGGACCCAGTCCTCAGCCGCGACCATTCCGGTGAATCTGCAGTGCGCGGAGGCTGACGGCGTTTCCAGTGAGATCCGAAACTTTGTGGTTCCCCTGTGTGCCAATATCCATATGGCCGGCTCCATGATCACCATTACTGCCTGCGCTACGGCGGTATGCCTGATGAATCAAATTCCCATCAGCCTGTCCACCGTGATCCCATTTATTATGACTTTGGGCATTGCCATGGTAGCATCTCCCGGCGCTCCGGGCGGCTCCATTATGACGGCTCTTCCTTTTATGTATATGATTTTCGGTGCGGAGGCCGGAGATCCCGGCGGATCCCTCTGCGCCATCATGGTGGCTCTGTACATTACGCAGGATTCCTTCGGTACTGCCTGCAATGTTTCCGGTGACAACGCCATTGGTGTCATTGTGGAGACCATTTATCAGAAATTTATCAAAAAGTCCCCTACGGAAGCCTGACAGACTGGCAGCCAGGGGCAGGAAAGGAGAACAGTCTTGTCCTATATCAGTGTTTTTGACGTGCTTGGGCCAGACATGATCGGCCCCTCCAGCTCTCACACAGCGGGGGCCGCTGTCATTGCCTTCCTGGCTCATAAGATGATCGCCCCGCCGCTGGAAAAGGTGGAGTTCACTCTTTATGGTTCTTTTTCCAAGACTTACCGAGGGCATGGCACAGACCGGGCCCTGCTGGGAGGAATTATGGGATTTGGCGCGGACGACGCCCGCATCCGAAATTCTTTTCAGATAGCTGCCGAGCGGGGGCTGGCCTACAGCTTTGCTCCTTGCGACACCGGTGATGACATACACCCCAATACCGTGGACATCCGCATGGAGAATGCCATGGGACGTGTGGTGACGGTACGCGGTGAATCGCTTGGCGGAGGCAAGGTGCGGATTTCCCGGATCAATGGTGTGTCGGTGGATTTTACCGGAGATTACAGCACGGTCATCGTGGTGCAGCAGGATAAGCCCGGTGTGGTAGCCTACATTACCAAGGTTCTCAGCGACAGCAATGTCAACATCGCCTTTATGCGTTTGTTCCGGGAGGCAAAAGGGCACACGGCCTATACCATCGTGGAATCCGATGGGCGGTTTCCGGAGGGGATTGCGGAGTCGCTGCGTACCAATCCGAATGTGCACGATGTCATGATCGTGGAGCCGTAGAGAAGGGAGAGAGATTATGGAATTTAATTCTGCTAAGGAACTTTTGGAGCTGTGCCGGAAAGAATATTGCCCTATCTCTGAGATCATGCGCCGCCGGGAATGCGCGCTGGGTGAGCGGACCCGGGATGTGGTGGATCACCAGATGGCGCAGGCTCTGGAGATTATGCGAAACTCAGCTTCCCAGCCCTTGAAAAACCCTGTCAGATCAATGGGAGGGCTCATCGGCGGAGAGGCAAAAAAACTCTACAGGCATGCTGCTAAGGGTAAGGCCATCTGTGGAGAAGTACTGCTCCGGGCTATCACCTATGCTGTTGCGGTACTGGAGGTCAATGCCTCCATGGGATTGATCGTTGCGGCGCCCACTGCCGGATCTGCCGGTGTGGTGCCCGGACTGTTGCTGGCATTGCAGGATTGCTATAAGATTTCTGATGACCGGCTGGTAGACTCACTTTTCAATGCCGGCGCCATTGGTTATCTGGCCATGCGCAACGCCACTGTAGCCGGAGCTGTGGGCGGATGCCAGGCAGAGATCGGCGTGGCTGCTGCCATGGCAGCTTCAGCCACAGTGGAGTTGATGAACGGTACGCCGGAGCAGTGTCTGGACGCAGCTTCTACTGTGCTGATGAATATGCTGGGATTAGTGTGTGACCCGGTAGGCGGACTGGTAGAGTACCCTTGCCAGAACCGTAATGCCGCCGGCGCTGCTAATGCGCTGCTTGCTGCCGAATTTGCCCTCAGCGGGATATCCCAGCTCATTCCCTTTGATGAGATGTTGGATACCATGTATGCAGTGGGCAGGCGCATTCCCCTGGAGCTTCGGGAGACTGCTCTGGGCGGCTGTGCGGTCACCCCTTCCGCCTGTGAGCGGTGTGGCGGCTGTGGCTGAAAGCAACTTGCCTGCCCGCTCATTGCCGGGCTTTCTGACTAAAACCGTGGAGCGCGTCCCAGCTGCGAACAGGGGCGCGCTTTGGTTTATCACCAGGGCAGCGGCAAGCTCGCTCTGAAAGGCGGGCCCGCAGCTTATCTGAATAGGAATAGAGCAGCCGACATGACTAGGTGCATAGAAAAGGAGGAGATTTTTCGTGCGCATCAAAGAGTATCTTAGGAAAAAGGTCGCATTTTTTGCCAGCGTTATTGAGATCGTCATTTCCATTACCGTGCTCATCGCCATCGTTACTGTGGGAGTGCAGGTAGTGCGCGAGGCATTCAGTCTTGCGGGGAATCCGGAAGGGCACGAGGGATTTACAGTGTTCCTGGGTCATGCGTTCAACCTGATCATTGGAGTGGAGTTCATAAAGATGCTGGCTAAGCATACGCCCGGCTCTGCCATTGAGGTGCTGCTGTTCGCCATCGCGCGCCAGATGGTGGTGGGGCATACTTCGTCTCTGGAAAATCTTATCGGCATCGTCACAATTGCCTTGATCTTTGCTATCCGCAAATTTCTGTTTGTTCCGTCTTTTGGCGAGCATTCAGCATTTCATAAAGAGGAGGATGCGGCAGGCGTGTCTGTAGAGGCGGCCGCTGCCCCGCGGCAGGAATAACAGTCAGGTAACAGGGCGGCATGGAAAGTGAAAAAGAGATGGCTGGGGTCTGCCCCTCCAAACAGTATGCCAAACGGCGAAGCGTTTGTTTTTTTCGGGCTTTTTGTGATAAAATAATAACATCTGCAAAGGGATGCGAAATCTTTGCAAGCCCAGCAGTTACAGGTCTTTTATGCAGATTTCTTCTCAGAAAAATACTTCAGGCTGGAATCAGGTCCACTCCCCCTCGCTTATAATTTGTTATATAATGGGCTGGACTTGTGTGTTAAGATTGTGTTAAGATTATTACCTGCATGAAGCAGGAAGTATTGGAAAAACTAAGGAAACAGAAGTCTGCCGGGAAAGGTGGTGCACATATCATGGTGGAAGATACGATCCGATCGATCCGCGAGACAGAAGAACAGGCGGATGAAATCGTAAGAGAAGCGGAGCAAAAGAGCCGTGAGATACTTGCCGAAGCGGAGAAAAGAGCTGAAAAGGCTTCAGAGGAAATATTAAGCAGAGCAAAGTCAGAAGCTCTTATGACTGCGGAACAAGCCAAAACAGGCGGAGAGCGCAGTGTGGAGGATGCAGAGGCGGAGACGGAAAAAGTTGTCCGTGTGCTGAAGGAGTCTGCCCTGTTGAGAGAGAAAGAGGCAGTTGACCTTGTGATCTCTATGCTTGTGTGAAACCGGAATAATGGAGACAGTAAAGGAGGGATAAATAAATGGCGGTACTTAAGATGCAGAGAATCAGCATCTGCGCCTTAAAGAAA
>CALWFS010000294.1 GCA_944377705.1 uncultured Mediterraneibacter sp.
TTTTAGCCAGGAATTTTCTGGAAGTTGAAAGGAGCATGCTGATGAAGCTTTCCAAAACTGCTGCTAACCTTCTCCTTGTCTTTGTAACTGTTCTCTGGGGAAGTACCTATATTTTCAATAAAATGGTAGTCAATGCCGGAATGCAGTCGGGAACTATCAATGCAGTTCGCGGCGCCATGTGTGTGGCTGGCGGGATCATCCTTTTTCATCGTCAATTAAGCCAAGCCACCCGTTTTGACATCAAAGTGGGCTTGATCGTTGGCCTGGTTAACTTTTGCGGTTATTATCTAAGAACACTCGGCCTTCAATCTACGACACCGGCCAAGAGTTCCTTCATCACCGTGACTTACGTTATCTTGACTCCATTAATTTTATGGATTTTTTGGCACGAACGACCACAGCTTAAAATCATTTTTGCGATTCCGCTATCACTCGCTGGAATGGCAATTCTAACGGGGATTACAGGAAGTAGTTGGTCTCTTCAATCAGGCGACTTAATCACCTTCTTCTCCGCCTTTTTCTGGGTATTGCAAATTATCATTTTCGGTAAATATGCGAGCCGAGCATCTAGTCCGTGGATTATCATTACGTTAATCGGGGTTGTCCAAGTAGTTTGCGGCACCCCATTAGCGTTGACAACAGAACGGGCATCCCTTGGCCATATTCAGTGGCTTCAAGCACTTCTCCCACTGGCAATCATTGCTGTGGTGATTACCTTTGCTGCCCGGGGAATCCAGATTAGGGCACAAAAGTACACTGATGCCACTTCTGCCAGTTTGATTTTGATGAGCGAATCATTTTTTGCAACAATCATTTCCGTTATTCTCGGCTACGACCAGCTTTCACCACGATTAGTTATTGGTGGCTTACTAATTATTATGGCTAACGTGATTATGCAGTTTAATTTCCGCAGTTCAAAGCTAAGAGTACAAGATTAAGCTACATTTAAAACAAAAACCTAAGTTCTCGTCAAGCGGAGACTCAGGTCTTTGTTTTTATTAATTATTTTTACCGCGCTTCACCAATGAATACAGGTCATCTGGTACACCCTTGAGTAATGGCGTCACCTTACCCACGGAAATCATCGTTAACGCGTGCATTGCCCGAGAAGCAATCGTGTACAGCAATTGGCGTTCACTGTCATCAGGGTATTCCTGCTCGTTAACGTTCCAGGCGATCACTGCGTCAAATTCTAGCCCCTTAGCCAAGAACGATGGCACAATAATGACCCCATCAACTAAACGCTGGTTTTCTGTCCGAATAAGCGTTGTCTTGACATTCCGTCGCTTTAATTCGTCATAAAGTTTTTCACAATCATTAAGCGTCTTACCGATAATTGCCACTGCATCATGCTCCTGCTGGTACTTCTTTAGCGTTTCAACGACACTATCAACACCGGTAGAATAACTATCAGTTTCAATTACAGTTGGCAAATCACCATTCCGGTCAAAGGCTTCAATTGCCTCCCCATTCGTTAGGAAGTGCTTTGTAAAGTCCGTAATTTGTTTAGTTGACCGATAAGACTTAGTTAATTGAACAACCTTGGTCTTTTCTGGATCAAACATCGTCCCCAATTGCCGTAAGAGCGAACGACTATTTTCATGGGTAAAAATTGCCTGGTTCAAGTCGCCAAGAAGAGTAAAGCGGGCGTTAGGGAAACGGAACTTTAGGTATGCTAATTGGTAAGCATCATAATCCTGAACTTCATCAATGAAAACATACCGAATATCCCGTTGACCCTTCTTTCCGGTCATTAAATCGTAAAGGTAGAGATAAATGGTAATCCCGTTAGCACTAATGTTTCCTTGACGAAGATCATCTTTTGTTTTTTCAACGTATGCTTCCCATTCAGTAGTACTAATGCCAAATTTATCCAGGTCTATGAGTTTAGGGGTTGCCCGTAGAAGGTGAATGAATTGGGCGTTGATATTGAGCCATAAATTATGATCAATCGCCCGTTTTACCGGTGTAAGAGCCTTCATTACAATCTGACGGGCCAAGAACTTGAATTGTTGGTTTTCATCCGCAAATTCTCGTGGCTGGTTGTCCATCAAATCATCAATTTGCTCCTTGCTCAGGTTTTGTACGGCTTCTTCAGCCCACTTACTGCGCATTTCAACGCTCACCCGGTGATTGAGGTACTTGATTAGTGCTTCCTTAGTTCCATCAAGTCGGTTGCCAAGATTGTAGTTATTATTAAATGAATAATAAATTTCTTTGATCTTCTCTTTGCTAATGAAGACTTTTCCGCGGAACATCAAATTGCGAAAACGCATATTGGCTTTCCCAAGGTGCTTAGCGTAACGTCCGGTTGCCTTAAAGTAAGCTAAACTCGTTGTTAGTTGAACTGCCTTTTTGGTTGTCGGATCCTGGTTGCTGTCAAACCGTTGAGCTAGTGTTTCCACATGAAGCCGTGGAACCCGTCGATTAGCAAACTGGTAATAAGTCATCTGGACCATATTATGCTCCCCTAATTCTGGAAGCACTTGGTCAATGTAATCATTAAATAATTGGTTAGGTGAGAAGAGGACCACCTGAGACGAACTCAGATTACCTCGGTAACGGTACAGAAGCCATGCAACCCGTTGAAGAACCGCAGCTGTTTTACCAGAACCTGCAGCCCCCTGGACAAAGAGAAGATCGTCTTTTGTGTCCCGAATAATTTCGTTTTGGGTTCGTTGAATCGTTGTAACAATACTCTTCATCTTAGTGCTGGAATGGGTGCCCAAAGCTTCCAAAAGCATTTGATCACCGACCTGCTCATCAGTATCAAAGATCGTTACAATCGTCCCATCATCAATCTGAAATTGACGTTTGAGGGTCATATTAACTTCCTGAGTACCAACAGGAGTCTCGTAACTAACCTTCCCTAGCTTTCCCTCATAGTAAATTGAAGAAATTGGTGCCCGCCAATCATATACTAGAAAATGATCTGGCTGATCACTAAATGATGCTAAACCAATATAAACGGTTTCGGGTTTTTCAGCACCCTTTTCTTGGAAATCAATTCGGGCAAAATAAGGTTTCTTTTCTAAGCGTTTCAAGGTTGAAAGGCGATCTGCAGCATGTTGCCAGCTATTTTGCCGTTCATCCAGCATCTGCTGCTGGGCACGGAATGACATTGCCGTATCCATCATCCCAGAATAGGTCGTCGTGTTTAGATGAATATCATCGATCTGTTTAT
>CALWFS010000295.1 GCA_944377705.1 uncultured Mediterraneibacter sp.
TTCCAAAAGAAGCAAGGCAGATTTTTGATATTAAGGCAGGAGATACTTTATTAGTACTGGGTGATGAAGAACAAGGAATAGCAATTGTAAAAGCTGATGTAATGAAAGAGTTGGCAGTTAAAATCTTAAAAGGACTGGGTAATCTGGGTGGAATATTAGATGATGAAAAATAACTTCCTTATGATATTGCCGGTAGTTTTTATTTTTGATTTGCTGATCCCCTTTATTTTATCGCCGGCATACAAGGGGTATAATCACTTAACACAAGTTATGAGTGTTTTAGGATTTATGGCATTAGCTTTTGCTCCTCTTGTGGTAAGTATATACGGTTTTCATTCGAGTAAAGTGACATTCGGATTTTTCTCAATCGTATGTTTTATTTTGACGATTATTTTTTTACATTTTTCATCATGGCAGATAAGACTAGCTATAAAAATACAATAGCCGCATATGAGGGCTTATGGCAGCGCTTGTCACTATTTTGTATGTATTTACCATTAGGCTGCCTGATGTTGTTTGATAGATAGACCATTGAGTAAAGTAATGTTAAGATAATAAGCGGTGGTTGTATAGAAAGTTATTAGTTATCTCTCCCATTTGGATCAAACCGCATAAACCAAACTTTACAAAGGGCGAAAACAGGTCTGTGATTGCGTGGCGCGGGACTGCAAGCACAGGTCTGGTTTCATCAGCAGACAGGGCGTATATGAAAGATGATATTATTATCACTTCAAAGGGTATAACTTAATCATTCAACAACACTTGCCATGAATTTTCAAACTTATTTTGAAAATGCTAAGTTGAGTGAAAATGGAGGATTTCCCGCTTCATTTTTCCAACTCTACCGTTAGCAGGTATTCATTTTGCATAGGCAATGTATAATGGAGATATGGCAAGGAGGTCATAAGGCACATGGATCAAACAAAAACAGGGAAGTTTATAGCTTCCAAAAGAAAAGAACACAGCTTGACGCAGAGCCAGTTAGCCGAGAAACTGGTATTACCGATAAGGTCGTGTCAAAATGGGAAACCGGAGTTTCCCAAACAAAAGAATATTAGAACCACTCCATGAAATACCTGCTTGTGATCTTGTAATATTGAATACCAAAAAATTTTTTGTAAGATAAAACCCAATAATCAAAGAACTATTAAAAATCAGCGCGCATTTTGAGGCTTTGCACGCTTATAATAATTCTGAACATATGTAATCATTTCATTACAAATTTTGACAAACCATTACAAACAAGCTGTGTAGTTAATGATATAATTTCTTCCAGAGAAATACTCTCTTTGGACTCAACCCATTGACGATAAAGTTCCAGTACAGTGATATTCCAAAATTTTAAAAATGCTTCTTGATAGAATAAAGGCAGTTTTTTTACAAAATCTGATTGCTTATAAGTGGAAGAAGTTACCATATCAATCATATCTTGGCGAATTGATTGATATGCGCCTGCAATCGTTATCCTTTCATATGTTTTATCCTGCTCAGCAGAAAATTCAAAAAAGGCACGAATAAATTTTTCTATATCATCCGGGAAAGTATAATCTGCAATTTTGGATAAAAACTGCGCAGCATAAGCAGACTGATATTCTGCCAGTAAGTCATCAAGATTTTCATAATAGTGGTAAAAAGTTTTTTTGTTAATTTTTGCACGTTGACAAAGTTCTTTTACCGTCATTTTGGAATATTCCATTTCAAACAGCATTTGCGAAAAAGCGGTTTGTATTGCGCTGATAGTTTTCTGGACTCTTAAATCCTCGTAACTTGTTAACTGCATTTTATCATCTCCTTAAAAATAAGTAACCTTAAATGAAAAAGAGTGGAATAAGTAACCGAAGCAAATATCCGTCCATTGTTTTTCTGTTTTTCCTATTATAAAATTATAAAATAGAAATATAAAAAAAGCAACTCGGGTTGCCAAACGTGAAGGAGAATATAACTATGGAATTTAATTTGAATCAAAATCGTTCTGTAATTGCACTTCTTGGTGCAGGGAGTATGGGATGCGCTATCACAAAACGTATTGGAGCTAATAAAACTATTTTATTAGGTGATGTGAACGAGAAAAATCTGGAAGAACGTGCAAAAGAATTACGTTATGGAGGTTACATTGTTGAAACTTGTCAAGTAGATGCTTTAGACCAGCAATCAGTTAGAAATTTCGCACAGAAAGCCGCCGGATTAGGCCCAGTAAAGTACTTTATAGATACAGCAGGGGCTTCGCCAAATCAGGCAACTCCTGAGCACATTGTAAAACTCGATCTTATTGCGACTGCGGTGGCTATTGATGAGTTTTCCAAAGTGATAGTCAGAGGAGGCGCAGGCCTTGTCATTTCAAGCCAGACGGGATATATGATGTCGTTTCCAGAAGATATTGAAAAACAGCTTGCTTTAACGCCAACTGATAAACTTTCTGAATTGGATTTTGTAAAAAATGAAGCAACTGCAAATCAAGGCATCGCTTATATTGCGGCAAAAAGAGCAAATCATTTGCGTGTGCAGGCTGCGGCCGCTACTACATGGGGTGCTGCTGGCGCAAGGATTAACACAATCAGTCCAGGGATTATTGTTACACCGCTTGCTTATGATGAATTTGAAGCCGCAGGTGAGGGGTATCAAAAAATGATTGAAGCGTCACCTGCACGCCGAGTTGGTACATCTGAAGAAATTGCGGCGGCAGGAGCTTTTCTGCTCAGTGACGAAGCTTCTTTCATAACAGGTACAGATTTGTTGATTGACGGTGGGGTAATTGCTTCTATGAAAACAGGAAAATTCTCATTGCAGTAATTGTCTTATAGCAGAATATCAACTTGCACTTCAAGAGATTATTAAACGGCAATTCAATGCTCTGATGATGAAAAAGATAAATGGCACATTGAAGCAGAAAAGAAAACAACTTGCCAGATATTCAAAACATGAAATTCTGTTTTCTGAAATTGGAAAGACACCTTTGTATGAGCATGGTACAGTCGATACTTATTCCTGCGACATGATGATATTTTATGTTCGGCATTTTTTGTCCGTGTTAATGATGAAAAAATCAGTACAGTATTAAAAGAACTATCAGAAAGACAGAGGGCGTTTATTCTTCTTTATTATTTTAGAGATTTGAATGACAGAGAAATATCTGAGTTGCTCACAGTGAGGTTAGGGATAAAAACCTATAATACTTATTTAGAGAATGGTGCGAAGAAGCGAAAAACTTTTTGACGGATAATGGAGAATAGATAAATGGCAGGACATTTCGGATTTTCATATATAGGCTTGGTATTTTTGCTATTGTTATTTGTGCCAAATATTATTTGGACAAGTAAAAAGCCACAGGGGTATACTTCTGAAAATGAAAATAAAATATTATTGGCTTTTGAACGGGCAGGCGAATTTTTGACTACAATATGTGTGTTAATATTTGATGATTTTAATTTGCATGGATGGTCAAATTGGACTTGGTGGCTTATTGCAGCTTTTGCGTTAATGGCAATGTATGAATGTTGGTGGATACGTTATTTTCACAGTGAGCGCAAACAATCCGATTTTTATAGTAATTTCATAGGTATTCCGCTTGCCGGAGCAACATTGCCCGTAATTTCCTTTTTCTTGCTTGGAATATATGGAAAAGTTGTATGGCTTTTAGGTGCCGCGATAATCTTAGGAGTCGGACATATCGGAATACATATACAACACAAAAGAGAATTAAAATGAGGCGAGGAAATGAAGCAAATAGAATGGGTACGCTGTCCTGTCTGCGGAAATAAAACAAGATTGCAGAAAAAGCAAGATACAGAATTTTGAATAAGCAAAAAGAGCCAGATGCTAAGACGCAGAGCCAATAGTTTGTAAGAATTACTCTTACAGATTATTGGCTCTTTTCCTTAAATCCTGTTTCCTGCAAAGCAGATCAGCAGGATAATTTATGAGCGGATAGAAATATTCGTCAACAGAGATATGGAACATGGTCACTAAATCATGAAATAACTGGAAGCTGCATAAGAATGGCAGAGTGCCGTGTGGACATTAAGGTATTACAGTACATTATGGGACACGCTCATTTTGATGTGCTTATGGAGGTGTATAACCATTTGGACGACAGGGCAAGGATTGAAAAAGAGATAGCAAAACTGGATAGTATGGCAGTAAACTTCTGACCCCAGAAAAGAAAAAAATGGTGTCAAATTGGTGTCAAACCTAAGAAAAATGACAATTTCAAGAGTGGAAAATGCTTGCAAACCCTTGATTTTACTGGGTTTGCAAAAAAATATTAAAAAAATTAGCACTCACCTCTTGGCTCGTTTGGGGTGGTTTTGTCCTGTGGCGTCAGAGCCCGTAAAGCCTTATTTTACAAGGTTTTTGCGGGTTCTTACTTTTTGTCTGGGAGCGTCAAAAATCGTCATTTTGAAAGAAAATGGTGTAGTAAATGGTGTAGTAAAATGACTGTGGAAGATGAGAAGATAAAGCTGAATTGAAAAAGTAAATTCAAGTGCAGGACTAAATTCCATTGGCCTTTAAAATTTAGTTAGAAGGTCATAAAAGAGAGCAAAGCAGATTGAAAGTCCTCAAGCGCTATGCTAAAATAATGATGGGTATTTTTACCTTCATTCATATTATTGCGCTTTGTGGTAATACTATATTGTTAATGAAACTAAGAAGGACGTAATGATATGGATAGCTCAGCGTATTTCTTTTGTAATATTCATGATTATGATGAATTGTTATACAAAACTAGAAATGCAGAAAAAAATAATTATAAAAGGCAAAAGTATAAAATAATAGACACTATTATATTGGATGATGAAAATTTCAAAAAATTCAAAAAAAATTTTGGGTACCCATGGAATTTTCTTCAGTATATTACTGCTAAGTTAAGATTTTCAGAAGAATGCGAATATCTTTGTTTAGCGGTAATAAATGAACATAGCGATGCTATAATTTTGGTCTGTTCATTCCAGTATTCTTATCCAAAATTTGTAGCAGTCGTAAGGAGAACAAAATATGGAAAAAAAATATATTGATATTTTTGCGGGATGTGGAGGACTCTCTTTAGGTCTGCATAATGCTGGATGGAAAGGCTTATTTGCAGTAGAAAAAAACGAAGATGCATTTTCAACTCTTAAATATAATTTGATTGATAAGTTAGGTCATTTTGAGTGGGTTGATTGGCTTAATAAAGGAAACTATGATATCAATGAATTATTGAGAGAACATAAAAAGGAACTAAAGGGATTGCGGGGAAGCATACCTTTAGTTGTTGGTGGACCGCCATGTCAGGGATTTTCAATGGCAGGACAAAGAAATGCAAAAGATAAAAGGAATCAGTTAGTTAACTCTTATGTGAAATTTGTAGAATTGGTTAGACCAGAATATATTTTCTTTGAAAATGTACATGGATTTACCATAGCTTTTAAAGATGAAAAAAATGATAATAGGAAAGGCATCCCTGCTTCAGTGTACATAAT
>CALWFS010000296.1 GCA_944377705.1 uncultured Mediterraneibacter sp.
CCGCCCATCAGCTTAAACCGGGTAATCAGCGCCGGGAAAACATTCATGGGAAGCCTCTGCTGTACGATCAGCCGCCCATCGATCCGATAGCGCACGGTCACGTTCTTCTCATATGGCTCAATGTGGATATCGCTGGCCCCCTCGGTAATGGCTTTCGAGATAATGGAGTTGGTCAGCCGGATCGTGGGAGCGTCTGAAGTATCATCCAGAATGTTTGCCAGTATGGCTTCTTCCGGCCGCTTCTGCTGCTCCATTGCGTCCTCCAGCTTCTCAATCGCCTCGGCGGACTCACTTTCCGCAGAATACAGGTTCAGCCTTTTGATGATCTGCTCCCGGTCAGCGATACGCAGCACAAACTTCTTTTCCGTATAATAGCGAAGCCGCTCCATCTCCGTGATCAGCGTGGGATTGCTGACAGCAAGGATCAATTCCTTCTCTGTCTCCTGCAGGGGGATGACGCCAAGCTTTCGCATACTCTTTTGTGGAAACAGCTCCAGAAGCCCTTCATCGATCTCTGCCAGATCCAGGTCTACGATCTCCAGGCTGAAAATATGGCTGAAGGCCTGCATCAGCCTGGAGATTGATATGATATTCAGCTCCCGGAGAAGATCGTATTCCTCTGTGTCCCGCTTCTCTCCTTCAGCCCTGAGCTGTTCAAAGGCAGCGTTTGTTATGTACTGGTGTTTCAGCAGCAGCCTGCCGATCGGATATGCCCTCATGACCTACACCAGACTTTCTGTATCTTCACTGATACGGTAGGAATAAAACATCAGCGTGCCCTGGAGAGAATACACATTATCCTCGCCGCTTGATCCGATTATGGAGAGATTCTTCGGAACGAGGATACGAGGGGATGAGTAGAGCGTCTGCGCAAGCCCCAGCGCCTGCTCCTGGGTGATCTGATCCACACTGAAGGTAACCTCCGTAACATCGAACTTCGTCTCTCTTGCCGCTGCTTCCGTCCCTTCTTCTGCGGCGGAGCCGTCCGCCGGCTGCTCCGCCGCCGCTCCCGTATTAAAATACTCCGCATTTTCCACATACTCTGCTAAGCCCTTCTGGGAAATCAACGCACTGATCTCCGCCTTCTGAACCTGAACGGATGGGGTGACGGCAATGGATGAGACACTGACGCCGCTGGGGGCGAAGAGGTCATTCAGCACGATGAGGATCTCATTCTCCGTACGGTAGTTTGGATATTTATTTCCAACCTCCTCCAGCTGCTGCTGCATCTCCTGGATATGTTCTTCCGTTGCCTCCTGATTGTCAAGCAGCGCCTGTACCTCCGTCCGCTCAGACTGGGACTGCCTGTATATGTCCTGCGTCTGGTTCATCTGCTCGTCTACCTTTGTAATAATAAGGACATTTGAAGCGTATCCGGCGACGACGGCGCCTATAAGCAGGAGAATCCCTTTCTCGATCTGCTTAAACTTCCGCTTCACCTTTTTATCCTTTTTCCGGTTTACCATGGAGCCCAGAAGCTTTCCGACGCCGCCGTCTCCCGCCTCTTTCCTCTTCTGCTTTACAGACTCTACTACGGACTGGAATACTTCCCCCACATCCTTATTCATATCCTTCTTACTCACTTACCTGTACCTCCTCCTGCGCCTGACTATCCTCCTGCGTTTCCGTCTGCGCATTGTCCTGTACTGCCTCGTCAGGCCTGTATTTATAAGTCACCTCTGCCCTGTATCCTGTCTCTGATCTGGTAACATTGGTGTACGCGCAATCCTCATAACCTCTCAGCAGCATTAACTCTACAAATCTGGAGACATTACTCAAATCATCCGTGTCAATCTGAAGGCGGATCGTATTGTCCTCCTCCTGGCTGATGGATACGACCTGCACGGAGCTGTATACCCTGGATACCTGGGAATATTCCTGATTCAGGTCAAATCTGGCCACTTCGAAATAGCTCTCAAAATGATCCACTTCCTCCAGATTCGCCTGCAGCTGTCCCTCCTGCTCTGCCAGCGCTCTGACCTCTTCATTTGCCGTGAGAAACGCTTCATTCTCATCGATCTGCCGCTCCATCTGCTGGATCTGATAGAAATCCCAGCCTGCCAGACCGATCCTCGTCACCACGAACAGGCAGGCAACGATACCAAGCCCCAGGACAAAATTATCCAGATTGGATCGGTTATACTTGTCATTCTTCTCCAGCTCCGCGGACAGATCCAGATCGCTGAAATAGCTGTATTCATTATAGGACGCCCCGATCCAGCGCTCCCCGGGGCCGCTCCCCCACTCGCTGTACTCCTGTATCTTTCCGCTGTAGTATTTTGCCACATTCTGCTGGATCAGCTTCTTCTCTTTATCCGTCAGGTTCAGCCCGTCCACGAGCACATAGTCAATGGAGCTGTACCCGCCGTTTAAGTCCACCATCATCATCGTACTGTTTAACAGCTTGCAGGCTCTTTGGATCAGTATATTCCTCTGATATTCCTCCGGGCTCTGCTCTTCCTCCAGATACTTCCGGAACCGCTCGATACAGGTATTGAACTCCGTTTCGATCTCCACCAGCACCTCGTTGATTTCCTCAAAAAATGCCGGATTCGCCGCCTTCATCCTGCTGTATATATTGGACAGCCCCTGAATCTTCTTTTTAAGCTTGGAGAAATAAGTAAAGCCTCTCTTCTCGCAGTTTGGCGCAAAGTCAAAAGGCCTGTCGCACAGATTGCGCAGCTCGATCAGCTCTGTGACCGCTTCCTCCTTTGCCTCCTGCATCCGCTCCACGCCCTCCTGATGCTTTGCCGCATAGCGGTTCAAAAAGAAGGTGATCGTGCCCTGGAAATCCATCAGCTCCTCCAGCTTTTGGGGGACAGCTCCGTAACTTTTCTGCACTGCCTTCACGTCCGCTTCCTCCATCTCCAGCCGCTCTTCAAAGGAGAACTCCGCCGCCTGGCCGTCGTCCGCCCCAAACAGGTTACTCTCATTCTCCCCTCTGGAGAACACCATTCCTCCTTCTGTAAAGAAATAGGTGCGCAGGCCGCACACATTGTTATCCATAATGATCCCGGTCGCCTTCTTGAGCTTCGGTTCTGACAGAAGGGCGCTCTTATACAGAACATTTCCCATGTAGTCCACAGACTGCAGCTTCAGCCCCAGCTTTTTGGACAGATCGTAGTATTCGCCCAGTATCATCTTGGGCACAACGACACTGTATCCTTTGTAGCGCTGTCCTTCCAGCCTTCTCAGTTTATAGCCGATATAGTTTTTGTCCTGGATTCCTACAAAACGTCCCGCCAGCACCTGGTGCACCGCCTGGGTCAGCTTGCCCTTTACATTGGGGATGGTGAAATCCACCACGCTGATGTCACTGTGCCCGATAACAAAAATCGCGTTCTGAGCTTTCATCCTTTTCCGCTTCAGCGCAACATCGATCGTATGTGCCAGGAGTGTGGCATCCAAAATCCTTCCGTCCGCGTAAGTCTTATTGGGATAATCCAGCGCAATCTGCTTCTTGATCTTGGGATCCCTCTTTCCATAGGTGGTCAGCCCGATATATAGCTTGCTGTCTGTAAATACAAATGTATTGATCATTGTCTGTTCCTTCCTTTTTCTGTTCTTATGGTGTTGGTGCTGGTGTTGATTTTACTTCCTGTTCTGATTTTAAGGCAAAGTTCATACTCTCCGTCTGGGTCGCGCCTCCGGCTGCCGCCGATTCCAGCTTCAGCTCACAGCCGACAGAGTTCTTCTCGATCTTCCACGTGACAGACAATATGCCGCTTCCAAGCTCCATCTTGGGATTGGACGCGTCTATCGCGCTTCCGTACTCAAAACACATCGTCTTTTTAACCGGGTCCACATAATAAAAAACATAAAGGGGATTGAACGGATCCGTATTAACCTGAATACGGAGCGCCTTATCGTCGTTCCCTGACGCGGTATCCAGCGGATTATCCGTAAGCCCGAAGCTCCTGGAACGGTCACTGCTTTTGATCATTCTTTCCAGATGCTGAGTCACAAGCACAGCGCCCGCCTGTTCCTTGTTCTCCTGCACGATCTCTGTGTGCACATCAAAAGCAACCATCAAAATACCGGTCATCGCAGCTATGAACACTCCCATGACAGCCATAACGACTGTCAGCTCAATAAGCGTAAATCCAGTCTCACTTTTCCACATTTTCACGCCTTTCTTCACCGCCTCTCAAACTTCATACCCGCCACATATGAATTGCTGTACGTGACCGTCAGCGTATAGGCTGCGGGATCATAATCCTGCACGACTCTCTGACTTGTCACCCTCGCCAGCTCATCCATAAGCGCCTCGCTCTGGGTCTCGTTCAGGATCACCGGGGAGCCGCCCGGGGTCAGCACCGGGGAGCCGCCCGCGTCTACACAGACTTCAAAGGGAAATTGTCCATACATGGCATAGTATGTGATGAGCGCCTGGTTCGCCTGCTCGTTCAGGGTCTCCACCGTCATATTTCTCTGTTCTTCCATCCAGTAATTGGACCCGACTCCGATAACGCCCATGAGAATGGCTACCACAGCCAGAACGACTACTGTTTCCACCAACGTAAATCCATCTTCCCGTCTTACCAAGAGATACACCATCCTTCCCCCGGACTGCAGACTTCGTCCACCTCTCCGGCATTTTTTAATTCATTCCCCCTGGCGCTGTCAGGGGTCACAGCGCGCGATTCGAGCTCATCCGTGTCGACCCAGTATCGATGCTGGACCGTAAGGTTTTTATCCAGGACCCTGCAAAAATCTACTGCGGATATCCTATTGGGATCCGAGGGGTCGTCCTTTACGAGCAGGTAGTACGTCTCCCCCG
>CALWFS010000297.1 GCA_944377705.1 uncultured Mediterraneibacter sp.
AACCGCAGGGAGAAGATGCTGAAACTCCGTGAGGAACTGCTTGCGGTTGAGGAGGACAGAATAGCGGGAAGAACTGGCTGTACGCTTGATGAACTGGACGCTTATCTTGATGAAGTGATTGCAGAGGTATAGCGTATGGCAGCAAACAGCAAGTACAAAGTCATTGTTTCCGACAGAGCAAAAAGAATGTTAGGGACGCACATCCGCTTTATGGCGCGGGTCAATAAAGAGGCAGCGGCGGCAAAGAAAAAAGAGATTATGGCAGCGATGCGCTTTTTAAGCCAAATTCCGCAGCGTTTCCCTTACTTTGAGGAATTGTATATCACACCGAACAAATACCACAAGATGTTCATTGAGAAGTTGTATCTTGTCTTTTACCAAATCTAAGATGATACGGTCTATGTAGAATATATCCTTGACTGCCGCAAGGATTACAGTTGGCTTATCAAATAATAACAGGATATCAGAATGAAAATCGTCATTTGACTGCAGGTGGCGATTTTTTATGCCCAAAAGGAGGTGCTTTTCATTTGGAAGTCAAGATAAATAAAGAAATCCGTAACTATACGGAGTCGATGTTTTTGGACTGTCGCTTAGGCAGTTTATTTTTTCTGTCCTTGCCTGCGGTGTGGCGGCAGGCTTGTATTTCCTGCTCCGTCCCCGCTTTGGCACGGAAACGGTGAGCCGGATGCGTATCTTAGGGGCAGCTCCCTTTGCCCTGGTCGGCCTTGTCAAATATAACGGGATGACCGCCGAGCAGTTTTTATGGGCGTGGATGAAATCAGAATTTTTGATGCCAAAAAGCCTGCTCTTTTCTCCAGACAGTCTCTATTACGAAGCTCTAAAAGAAACAATACAGGACCACGAAAGAGAGGCTATGGGTATCCGCAAGTAACATAAGCATAGAAAAACCACCCCTGAAACTCTAGCTGAGTGACGAGGTGGTTTTTCTATGCTATTTCTTGTTGTAAAGTCTGCCACTCAGGCAGCTGGATCTACTTATGTGATTCACCGAGCAGTTCCTTCATATCTTCCATCGGAGTGGTAATAGGCGCGATATTATAGTGCTCTACAAGGTAACTAAGCACATTGGGCGAAACGAAAGCAGGGAGGCTGGGGCCAAGGCGAATATTTTTTACGCCCAGGTAAAGCAGCGTCAGCAGAATGCAGACTGCTTTCTGTTCATACCAGGACAGTACCATAGAGAGGGGCAGTTCATTCACACTGCATCCAAAGGCGTCAGCAAGTGCCAGCGCGATTTTGATGGCGCTATAAGCGTCATTACACTGTCCGAGATCCATCATCCGTGGCAGACCGCCGATGGTGCCCAGATCCAGATCGTTGAAACGGTACTTTCCGCAGGCAAGGGTGAGGATTACAGTATCTGCGGGAGCGTTTTTTACAAATTCCGTGAAATAATTTCGTCCCGGACGCGCGCCATCGCAGCCGCCAACCAGGAAGAAATGTTTGATCGCTCCGGATTTGACGGCGTCGATTACTTTATCTGCTACGCCCAGTACCGTATCGTGGCCAAATCCGGTCATAACAGATTCACCGCCGTTAATTCCGGTAAAGTTCTGATCTTCCGGATAGCCGCCAAGAGCCAGGGCTTTTTCGATCACCGGGGAGAAGTCTTTGTTTTCGCCGATGTGTACCATTTCAGGGTAGGAGACAACCTCAGTCGTAAATACCCGATCAGCATAACTGGATTTGGGGGGCATCAGACAGTTGGTCGTGAAGAGGATCGGCGCCGGAATATCTGCAAATTCCTTTTGCTGGTTCTGCCATGCTGTACCGAAATTGCCTTTCAAATGAGAATATTTCTTCAATTCCGGGTATCCATGTGCAGGGAGCATTTCACCGTGGGTATAAATATTAACCCCTTTTCCTTCTGTTTGTTCCAGCAGCAGTTTGAGATCGTACAAATCGTGTCCGCTGATTACGATGAAAGGTCCTTTTTCTACTTTTAAAGACACTGCTGTGGGAATCGGATTACCAAATGATTCCGTATTCGCTTTGTCCAACAGTTCCATGCAGGTAAGGTTATATTTTCCCACCTCCATAACAACAGGCAGGAGCTGATCCATATTCCAGTCCTCGCCCACCGCAAAGAGTGCTTTCGCAATAAATCTGTTTAATTCCTCATCTGAGTAGCCCAGTACCATCGCATGATAAGCATACGCTGCGACACCGCGGATGCCGAACAGAATAAGCGACTTTAAACTGCGAATATCTTCATCAGCATTCCAAAGCAGAGACATATCATAGTCATCGGTTCTGACGCAGGGAGAACCGCAGCCGGAGCACATCGGCACCAGAGCGTCCTTCTCTGCATGGACCCGCTTGATCAATTCGCAAATTGTGTGTTCGTCAAAATTCACATTCGTAACCGTAGTGAACAGGCCTTCAATCATTACTTTCCAGGTGGATTCAGCCAGCTGGGCGCCTCCATCCGTGGCGCGGGCAAGCCCGATCAGCGCGCCGGTCAATTCATCCTGAAGATTTGCTACATCTGCTGTCTTTCCACAAACGCCGGCTTTCCCCATACATCCGACACAGCCGGCAGTCTGCTCACATTGAAAACAAAACATTTTATTATCCATAATCAATCCTCCAAATTATTTATTGATTCAAAATTTTACCGTCTATCGAAACTGTAACTACTTGCCATGGGATAAACTTTCCACTGTTTTTCAGCGCTGTTTTCGCAGCTTCCTCCAGTCCGCCGCAGCAGGGAACTTCCATCCTTATAATTGTTACGCCCTGAATGTTATTCGTTTGAATGATTTGAGTGAGCTTTTCACTATAATCTACACTGTCCAGTTTCGGACAGCCAATCAAAGTAATCTTCCCTTTCATAAATTCCTGGTGCAGGTTAGCGTAAGCAAAGGCTGTGCAGTCAGCGGCAATCAGCAGCTTTGCCCCGTCAAAATAAGGCGCGTTGACAGGTACCAGTTTGATTTGGCAGGGCCACTGACCCAGCTGAGATGTAACATGATCGACCTGCGGCAAAACGGATTCCTCGGTACGGTGAAAGCGATGCATCTTATGACCAGGACAACCCGCATGGGACGCAGCAGCAGAAGCATTGTCCTGCGCTTTCCTTTTTCGCAGATTTTCCTGTACGGCATTTTCATCATAGGCAGCGGCTTCCCGCTCTACAAAGGTAATAGCGCCTGTCGGACAAGTCGGCAGACAGTCGCCTAATCCGTCACAATAGTCGTCTCGCAGCAGCTTTGCTTTCCCATTGACCATGCCGATTGCGCCTTCATGGCAGGCAGAAGCACAGGCGCCGCAGCCGTTACATTTATCTTCATCAATGTGGATAATTTTACGAATCATGACTAAATTCCTCCCTCGTATTATATAGTAGTAGTGTTTATAGACCCTCTCCAAGGTCTGTATGCTATACTGTTTGGAGATACTGTGGAT
>CALWFS010000298.1 GCA_944377705.1 uncultured Mediterraneibacter sp.
CTTTACTATTACGCGGCAAAGACGGGAACGTATAAGGCAGCGCTTCAGTATAGAAGCGGCGATGCAAAGAACTCTATGACATGGACGGAGGCTGACGGGAAGATCCAGAACGGAACTCTTGAGTCAGTGGAGGCAGAAAATAATGCTGCAACTACACATAAAGTAGAGCTTACCTGGGAGGTGACAAAGCCCGGAGCGGGAGTTCTGACTTTTACCGCAGGAGAAAAGAATGCGCCTCAGCTTGACAAATTTGACATTGTCCTCACGGAAGAGACGGGAGCAATTGCGGATAAGATTGCGCTTGAAATAGCGATTCAGGATGCGGAGAGAGAACTCAGCAGGGAGGATACCTACACTGAAGAGACGAGGGCGGACCTTCAGGCAGCTATGGAAGAGGCAAAAACAGTATTTGGCAACGAGGCCGCAACTCAGGCAGAGGCAGATGTCCAGGTGAAAGCGATCAGGGAGGCTCTCGACGGGCTGACGCTTCAGACATTCGATATCATTACAGCAGTAGAGGGTGAAATCGGTGGCAGGATCACCGCAAGCCAGGACAGCGTAGAGCGGGGGGCGAGCGTTGACCTGACGATCACGCCGGACTATGGGTATACCCTGACGTCTTTAAAAGTAAACGACGCAGAAGTAACTGGCTTCCATAAATACAATGTAGATTACTCTATCTCAAATATCACCGAGAATAAGACAATCACAGCGGCATTTGAAAAGACCGGTTATACGTCAGATGAGCCGTTTGTATTCCCGACGGGAGAGGAAACAAAGACACTGGAAGCAGAAGATTTTACTCTGTTTAATGTAAATGGAAACACTGAGCGGTGGAAGCTTGGAATTACAAATGGAAATACGGCCGGATGGGAAGGCGGAGCTGTCTATATTAACTCGTTTGAGCCGGGAGACTACATTTCTGTTCCTTACAGTGCAGCAGCAGGAACGTATGAGGTCACGGTTACATACAGCAGCGGTTCCACGGCCAACAAACTTGTGTGGGACAGCGACGGAACAATTGAGGCAGGCGAGGCGTCTGCGGGCAGCAATAATGCAAACCAGTTTCTCACAACTAAATTTGAAGTGACAGTCAATGAAGACGGTGCGGGTGTATGGACATTTACATCGCCGGCTGATAATAAGTCTCCAAGAGTTGATAAATTCCAAATTAAGTTAAAAGGAACAACAGATCCGACAGAGAGGTTTGACGTAACTGCACGCGTTGACGGTGGTAACGGCACAGTATCCGTTGATCCGGCAGAAGTTGCATCCGGCGGGGACGCAACAGTTACATTTGTCCCGAGAGACGGTTATGCTGTCGGTACAGTAACAGTCAACGGCGAAGAAGCAGAGGTGACAGGAAACAGCTATACTGTGTCTGACATCACAGCGGACACAGAAATAGTCGTAACATATGTATTTGACCACTATACGACAGATGAGCCGTTCTACTTCCCGACAGCAGCCGCAAATACGGAAACTGTCCAGGCTGAGAATTTTATCCTTCAGGACAATAACGATGGCGCCGGCGAGATCAGAAAGGAATCAGGCGGCTGGGCAGAGGGAGGCAGCTTTGTCAACTGGTTCAATAGAGGTGACAGCATTGTTCTAAACTACTATGCACAGACAGCTGGCGAATACAAATTTACTATGAGGTATCAGAGCGGCAGCGCTTCCAATGGGATCAGCTGGTCAGGCGACAAGATCGAAGAAGGTTCACTAAATGGCGTTACGGCAGATTCTTCATCATCGCTGCAGCCGAGAACTGTGGACTTTACAGTAAATGTAACAGAAGCAGGGGCGGGGCGGCTCATGATTGCGGCAGGACAGGCAAACGCGCCGCAGGTTGACCAGTTCGTGGTTGAGCTTGTTGAAGCAAAAGGCACGCCGGCGGAGGTTGACAAAGACAGCCTTGCGCAGGCAATCGAAGACGCTGAGGCAAAAGCAGCTCAGACAGGCGTCTACACTGCAGATTCCATCGCAAGACTGGAGGCGGCGATCGCGGCGGCACAGAGTGTATATGACGACAGTGCGGCAACGCAGAAGCAGGTAGACGAACAGGTAAATATTTTGAAGAATTTTGTGCTTGACAGGATTTCGGAAAAAACGACTTACAATGTAAATTTCTCGGCAGACGTAAACGGAAGTATTAAAGTTGATGGTTTACAGGAGGGAAATGTTGTTGAAGAAGGCGGCGGCATCAGTTACACCGTAACCGCTGACAGCGGCTTCGTGATCGATACGCTGACAGTAAACGGGCAGGCAGTTGCCGAGGCGGCCGGACAGACGGAGTATACGGGCGCAGTTACAGACATCAGGGCAGAGGTTTCAATCCAGGCCGCCTTTAAAGCGGAGAGCACAGAACCTGTACCGGAGCTCCCGACAAGAGCGGATCTGTGGAATGCGATCGAGGCAGCAAGGGCAATCCTCGGACAGACTGGCAGATACACGGCTGCTTCTCTGAGGGCATACGGGGAAATCATTGACGCGGCATATGTGATATATGAGTCGGAAAGCGCGGATTTAGAAGATTTCGCAAATGCGATACAGTCACTGCAAGACGGAATGAGCCGTCTCGAAGAGATAAGCGGGCCAGGTACAGATAAGCCGTCAGGTACGGATAAGCCGACAGGTACAGATAAGCTGTCCGGCGGATCTGGCGTGGATAAAGCGGTTCAGACCGGAGATGAGAGCAGCCTGATATTATGGGCAGTTGTCCTTGCGGCGGCATGCGGGGCAGCAGTGGCCGTGATCATTATCAGAAAGAAAAACAGTAAAAAATAAATCTGGTTTCTTTTAAAGGAGTATAAGAAAAGGGTACAGTATCGGACGAAAAAAGATACTGTATCCTTTTCATTTTCCGATGTCGCCATGAGGAGGCCCGGACTGGCGGGAATACATATTAATTTGCTTGAATCCGCAGCGGCATTTGACTATAATATGTATAGTTTATATTTTGGAGGATGATATGAAAAGTTATATCAGGCGCGCTGTGGCTGCTGTCCTGACGGTGGCGGTGACAGCGGCTTTGGCGTGGAACGTGCAGGCGGATGACACGATGACGTTGGAGGATGCAATGCAGGCATCCTACGATACGATACCGGATACGAATAATATTCAGGGATGGCCGCAGGGACCGCAGGTCTATGGAAACTCAGCGATCGTAATGGATATGAACAGCGGGGCCGTCCTTTATGGCAAGAAGGTGGACGACCAGCATTATCCCGCAAGTATCACAAAGCTTATGACAGCTTTGGTGGCGCTGGAAAACTCAAAGCTTGACGATGAGGTTTATTTCTCTGAGGACAGCGTGTCCTTCCTTGAGCCCGGAGATGCCAGTATCGGGATGACGCCGGGAGAGATCTTAAGTATGAACGACGCCTTATACGGAATGCTGCTGGCTTCTGCAAATGAGGTTTCCTATGCTATTGCGGAGAGTGTAGGCAAGCTGATGGGCGGGGACTATAATACATTTATCCAGGAGATGAATGACCGTGCTGCGGAACTGGGATGTACCGGCTCACACTGGACGAATGCAAACGGACTCCACAATGAGCAGCATTATACAACAGCTCATGATATGGCGCTGATCGCGTCCACTGTCTATCAGTTTGAGGAATTCCGTACGGTCATGCAGGCATTGAATTATACAATCGGTCCGACGAATCTTGTAGGAGAATCGCGTACATTTCAGCAGAATCATAAGATGCTGTGGGAGGGCGGGTACTATTACTACGAGTATTGTACCGGCGGAAAGACGGGATATACGGATCAGTCCAGGACAACGCTGGTCACAATGGCTGACAACGGAAATATGCAGCTTGTGGCAGTCTTGCTTCAAGACGATGGAGATGTATATGTGGACACAAGGGCAATGTTTGATTATGCGTTTTCCAATTTTTCCAAGGTGCCCCTGCAGGGACAGCCTAAAGCCGAGGGGGTAAGCGCTTATGAGGACGATGCGGCCTATGTAGTTCTGCCTGCTGGCATTGATTTTTCATCGCTCGAGAGTGAGATAACAATTACGGATAAAACGAAGGGGACGGGGAAAGTCACCTATTTTTATGAGGGGCAGAATGTGGGAAGCGCGGAAGTGACCCTGACGACGGAATATGTGAAGGAGCAGACAGGGTATGATATCACTCCCCAG
>CALWFS010000299.1 GCA_944377705.1 uncultured Mediterraneibacter sp.
ATGGTAACCCCTAAATTTTCCAATGCGTTTCCACTGTAATAAGCAAGGAAAAGACTGAGCCCTATTCCAAGCACAAGTGCGCAATTAAAAACTGTAACTCGTTTTTTAAACTGTACAAGCATTCTTAACATTACAAACAAAAGAATTCCTATATAGGGTCCCAGTAGAAGGACCACTCCGGCAATCCCTACCGAATAGTATTGATACACAAAATCTTTCTCAAGATTATAGATATTAGATGTCCTGGTATAACCTATACCAAACCAATCATCCATTTTATTGTCATTGATCTCTTTGACACGCTTAAGTATCTCTTCCTCGACAATCCGATTCTGCATTCTCTGAGACGGAACATGATCAACATAAAACTTATACCAGAAGACAGGATCATATTTGTATGGGTAGGATTTAAGCATAAATTCTTCATTTATAGATAAATATGCATAGTTTTCATCAAAAAAATCTATTATTGCTTCTTCGTCCTCTTCTGTCAAATCATATTCTTTTGATGTTCCATCTATATCATCTTCGTCAATATCTTTTGAATACTGCGCATCAAATTCCATTTTACTTGTAGCCGGAGCCACTCCCATAAGTACCGAATTCAGTACTAAGAAAAAAACACAGCCGGCTAAAGCAGCTTTGCTTATCTTATAATCACGTTTTATCAACGTAACAAAAAGATACACAAGAACCATTAAAACCGTCACAATAATCGAACTAAGTGATGTAGCTTTTGTTCCAACCATGAACAGTGCTATGGTTTGAAGTGCCACTGCAGCAAAATACCCTGCTCTTTTATGCTTAAAGAACAAATAAAGAAGATATGGATAAAATAGTACCAGCACCGTAGATGTTATACTAGAATAAAAAAAACCTTTAGACGCAAGCTGGTTTGATACAAAGGCATTCGGATTGATAAACCAGTCAATGATATTCCCATCAATTTTTACACTAGTATATGAACCGAATGCGATTTTAAAAATATTAGCAATAATCATACTGACAGACATAATAAGAGAAGTAGTTATTACACACTTCTCAAATGATTTTCTGTTAATAACAGAATTGTAAGTAAAATAAATTACAGCTATCGGTATGCACATTCTAACTATATAAAACAGTTCACTCAAAAAACTATATCCAAAATTTCCTGGAACAAGCGATTGAAAGTCAGATGAACAATGAAAATGATGAATCATAAAATAAATGATTATCAATATTCCATAAGAAACCATGAATAAATATTTCTTATTAAACCGGATAGTAAAAAAAGAAAATACCCCTAATACAGCCACCATCAACATTCTAATAAGCGTAGGTATTGTAAAGCCTAATATTTCCGGGATCGATCCGTCATTCAACCACATAACATCAAGAAATGGCTGGATGACAATTAATCCACACAATAATATAAGAAAATACTTCTGTCTCTTTTCTGCCATCAGTCAAGCTCCTTTGCCAAAGTTATTTATTTTTTCTAATTTGCAGCAGAAATCGGATATTGCTCCTGAAAAATCTGCCAAGTCTTTTTGGTTCTTTCACAATGCGATAAAGCCATTCTAAATTGAACTTTATAAAGAGCTGGGGTGCCCGCTTCTTCATCCCGCTCAGAACATCAAAACTGCCTCCGACCCCTACGAAAACTCCTTTATCAAATTTCCCCAGATGTTTATATATAAGCATCTCCTGCTGGGGAATCCCCAAAGCAACCAGAACTGCATCCGGTTTCAGCTCCATGATTCGTTCAAATACTCTATCCTTATCTTTTACATAACCATTTTCATACCCAGTCACTTTTATTCCCGGATAATTCTTTTTTACTTTATCAACAAGAGCAGCTACAACTTCTTCTTTGGCCCCAAGAAAAAAAACTGATCTTTTTTGTCTATCTATCTCCTTTAAAAGGAATTGGCATATCTCAACACCTGTAACTCTTTCTTTTACATTATAGCCAAGCATATGGGCTGCCTTCACAATTCCTATTCCGTCCGGCACAATACAGGTCGTTTCATCACGAAGCAGTCTGTCAAACTCCCTATTATTCTTTCCAGTCATAAAAGTTTCCGGATTTGCTGTAACGACAAATAGTTTTTTTTCGTTTTTCAAACTAACCCGCAATATTTCATGGAATTTTTCTTCTCCACCTTGAAAAAGCTTATCAAAATATTCCTTCACCGAAACATTCCCCTTTCATAGGAAAATAGTAGACAACTGTCTACTATTTTTCTTCTTTTTCCCCCTGTTTTTCAAATCCCTCTGTGCTTTCTTTCATAAACATAATTTTTACAGTCATCAAAATCAATCGTATATCAAGTAATAAGGAGTAATTCTGAATATACATAAGATCAAGTTTTAGCTTATCATATGGCGTTGTATTATATTTCCCATAAATCTGAGCGTATCCGGTAAGCCCGCCCTTCACCTTAAGCCTATATTCAAACTCTGCAATCTCCTCTGTATACTTTTCCACATGCTCTATACGTTCGGGTCTTGGCCCTACCATGCTCATATTCCCTGTAAGAATATCTATCATCTGTGGAAGCTCGTCCAGCCTTGTCTTGCGGATAATACGTCCTACCGGAGTAATCCTGGGATCATTATCTGTGGCAGGAATAGACTTTCCGTCTTTTTCCGCATCAACTATCATACTGCGGAACTTATGAATCTTAAAAATTTTTCCATCTATTGTGCATCTTTCCTGCCTAAACATGATCGGGCCGCCATCATAGAGCTTTATCGCCAATGCAACAATCAACATTACCGGGGATGCCACAACAAGTATAATGGACGAAAGGATAATATCCATTAACCTTTTCACAAATTTTTGTTCAAATGTCAATCCAAAATTTCTGAACAATAAAATAGGCGTATCAAATAAATCTATATTTTCTGCACCTTTTATAAGGATATCGGATATTTTGGATGTAGAATAAGTCCGTATGGATTCGGAATAACAGTATTTCAATATTTTATTCCGCAGCTCAGAATGCAGATCATAAATAAGGACTGCATCGTATTTCTTTGCTGTCTTGCGAAATTCCTCTTCAGTCATAGATGAAATACTTCTTACCTCGCCCACACTATAACGGTCATTCCGCTCTTCCATCTTTTGTACCATCCGTGTTGGTTCATACTCATCATAAATAATGAGCAGTTTTCTCGGAGGAAACAGTTTACGGAAAGCCCATGTAATGACAAAAGACCAAAACGCAATGATAATAAAGTCCGCAGCAGTCAGATAAATAAAAGGCAATACTGCTTCCAGCTCAGCAGAAAGCAATGATATTTCCAGATACATCAGTACATTTGCACATACCACCGAAATAAGCTGGGATAGGATTACACTTGTAGGCTTCAAATAACCAAACTTTAATCCGCCATAAATATAAAAGAAAATAAACAGTAAGATAACATACATAACCATCACGACCCAATGTCCCTTATAATAAAAGGGGAACACGATCCTGAGATTATAAAATCTTATCCAAATAAAGAAAAATGCAAGAGTTACACTTAAAATAACAAGCATTGCCGCTGCAAATCTGAGTATCCTTTTATATTGTTCCAATTGGTTCGGTCTCATTTTATATCCTTATCCTTTGCTTGTACTAATACCGCTACATTATATAGTATTTCCCAAATTCAGTCAACCCGGAGAGACTCTTGCCTGCGGCGTGTATCTCTTTTTCTCCCTCTCCAATATAACAAGATCGCGACCGAGAACCCCAGCCAGCCTATTATAGCCCCTGCCGCTGCTATCTTTAAATACGGTGTACTATAAATCATTGTAATACTATGATTTCCTTCCGGGAGCATACAACCTATTGTTAAGTCATTAACCTGAAAAGTCTCTGTTTCCTTTCCATCCACATACAATGTCCAATTATCTGAATATGGTATATTAAAATTCAGAATTTTATCCTTGTCAAACATAACCTCACATTCTATTGTATTCGTTTCAAATACCAGATTCTTAATCTCGTCATTTTCTGGTACAGGACTTAGTTCTTCCAAATCATTCTGATACAAACGGATGGCTTTCAAATCATATGTGCCCGGCGTACTGAAAGACAGATAAACTGTATCTCCCTCTTTTCCACCTGATCCAAGATTAACCCATGGGTTCTCGTTATCATAATGCCATGTATAATTCTTTGCTGTGGCAGATACAGTCCGACTCACCTCTCCATAGTTGACATATACTTCTATACTCTGGCTGCCTGATGATGTTATCTCCAATCCCTGCAATTCCAGATACAATTCACTGTCTTCCAGACTTTTATCCGGCAAGAGTTCCAAATAATTCTCCGCACTGTCGACAATTATTTTACCGTCTTTCAACTGTATCCCCGAAGACTCTATAACTGTATACGAAATTTCTCCTTCTTCCTTCGTATTCTTATATAGCGAAAGCATTTCCTGTGGCGTATCCACTATCGCCGTATTCAATGCAGCATTCTGTTTTTGCAAAACATTGAGATGATCATAATCCTCTTTCAGCATGTAACTATCATAAGAATACACCATGGGACGTGCATACGGATTTTGATATAAATAATATCCTTCTCCCAGGTCTTTTACAAATTCTGCCCCATATGGCAGATACTGTATCGTGGAATCTGTAGTAATATAGTACTTTACTCCAAGAAGACTCTCAACCTGTACCCGGCTGTCTACCCCGCTGATTCTAAAGTCAGAAGCAGCTGTTAAAAGGTGAATGCCTTTCAGATAATCAACAAAACTTGAATTGATAACACTATAATAAATGCTGGGTGTACTGACATCCAACGCCACAGAAAAATTTTCATTTGTTATATTCGTCGAATCTATCCGATATAATTCGCTGTCAAACTCCTGAAAGTCAAAATCATGAGTAGTTTCTTTTATATATCCATCTACCGTGCCTGATTCAAAATACTCTACCGCAATATTCCCATAACTATCATCAAATGTAAGGCGACCATTCAATACAGCTCCTATACATACAAATCCTATGACTAAACCGGCTGTAAGCCTTTCCCATAGTTTTCCGTTCTTATTTCGTAATAAAAACAGCATCATCACAAAAAAGTCGAGACAAATAAGCGGTACAAGGCATCCCTCCGTATTATCCGGGACTGCAAATAAAAACAGAAAATTATACAGGATAACACTCCCATTCAGTACCCATAATGCAGCGTTTCTCAGCTTAAATATCCTGCCAATCCCGTTTGTCACGCAATACGCTGCAAGAAAACTAAAAGCAAACGACCAGCGATTGCTTGGATATCCAAATCCATTCATCAATCTTCCCAGAACCGGAACACAAAAAAGGCAAAGAGAGACTATAAGAAAAATCCTTAATATTTTATCGTCTCTTTTTCTTTCTATAAACGGTATGAGTATAAACGGCAGAACAACAGACACAAGAGCAGGGTAATCTGTATCCCCAGGTGGAAAAAACATGCCAGTAAACAGGTTTTTATAATATTCTAGAGAATAGATTAAAAAAGGATACTCTCCGCCCGAATTCCCGCGAGTACTGCTTAAATAGAGTAAAACCGCCGGAAGCAGAGTTATAAGCCCCATAAGCACCGCCAACATATAGCCCGCTGCCGCTCTGAAAAAAATCGTCCTGAATTCTTTCCAATAAATTTTTCCATAAACATCTAAATATCGAATTATGCCGAAAACAAATGCAAGTATGGTGGCCATATAAGCAAAATAATATCCACGCAGCATGATCAACGCAAAAGAACCTATAAAGAGAAACGGCGATTTCTTCTTTATGATACGATCCAATCCATAGATAACTAGCGGAAAAAAAATGAACACATGAATAAACGCCGGATGCATTGGGGCGATCCGCATTAAGTATCCGGAAAAAACGTAAACAATCGCTCCGGCAAGTACATGGCTCCTCCTTTTTCCCCATTTAACACAGACATAAGAAAATGAGCATCCGGCAAGATATAACTTTAAAATTATATTTAAGCTATACACTATCTCAAAACTGTCTTCTGACACAAACTGTGTAAACAGTGAAAACGGCAGGTCCATAATCCATGTACCCATGATCGATATAATATCTTCCCCAATTCCGATATTCAGATCAAACTGAGGGACAGTAAAATTCCCCCGAAGAAAATTAGAAATTACTTCTTTGAAAAATCCGTCAATATAGACCATTTTAGGATAATACTGATGAAAGCCGTCTGGGAGCTGAATAAAAGACAGACCTCTTATATAAAAATTAATGTATACTCCCATAAATATCAAAAAAAATAAAACAGTATATACAAGTAAATAGCTTATATTCTTATGAAGTTTTAACCAGTTTCCGGTCTTTTTTAATATAGTCATTAACATATACCCTTCCTGATCATCTGCTACTTAAAACCTTCTGTCTTTTCCGTCGTATATATACTGCCAGTTCATTTACGCCCCAGCCTATAATAATGAATCTAAAAAAGTATAACGTCTGACCGTATCTCTCAAACGAAAATGTGAAAGCATATACGAATATCTGAAACAGATATTCACACATAAGAAATAGCCCCTCTTTCCATCGCTTTCTGTTCAGGATTATACCAATGCATCCAATTATAAACAATATCAGATCCACCCGTCGGAACCAATAATTGACACTGATAGGAATCCCAAACATGTCCTCCCAGTAAAAAGAATTGTAAACCATCATATATGGCTTTTTTATAAATGTAGAAACCAGATAATCTTTTGTTGCCTCTTCACGCCATACACTTATCCGGTAATCCGCTTTCATTCCATCCAGTTCTAACGAATAGTATGCTGCCTTATAATCCTCATACCAGCCATCCCCCTCATATTCTGGCCGCAGCGTTCCATCATCAGCATAATATTTTTTCATCTCCTCCGGCATTTTGTCATATACATTGGTCTGATAGTCCAGTTCTTCATCCAGAGGCGCCAGATCTCCCTGATAACTTCCCAAAAGTTTCGGATTCCCTGCACCGTAAGTAAGGGGAATGAAATTGTCAAACCGAATATAATTCCGTACCGACCATGGGACAATAAATGCAAGCACAACCAAAGCTGCGATTCCCATCTGTCTGAGCATCAGCTTCATATCATATTTTTTCAGCCACAGATAACCAAATAAAAATAATGGATAAGGTGCAATCGTTGCTTTTAACAGTAATGCAAACATATACCAGAAACAGATCTGCCAGAAATACCTTTTCTTCTGAGTATCCGCCAGTCTCAGGCTGGCATATACAAGGTATACCAGAGCAAGCATAAAAGGGGTTTCAGTCAAGATCAGATTATCCATCCAAGCAAAATCAATTGCAAGGAAAAATATTGAAGAAAGAACTGCAAACTTTCTTTCCGCATAGAGAAGTACTATCTTGTACACTCCGCAAATTGAGCATAAAGACATCAGAAGCCAAAATAGTTTCAAAGATGCCCACAGAGCAGTTCCTGTACCGAAAAGCAGAACAAACGGCGCCAGAAGCCAAAGCATGCCCGGCATAATTTGGGCGGAAATCACTCCATGCATAGTTATCTGACCTGTCTCACAAAAAGTTTGGGCAGCATTTACATAACTTAAGTCATCACTATTCAGAGAATAATCGACCCCATAAACAGCCATAATGGCAATCCGCATCAGTGCCGCCGCTGTCAGCACCAAAAGAATGGGGATATTTTCTTTTTTTATACTCCAATGTTTGAAACTTAACTTACTCATACCTTTCCCCCTATATTAATAAGAGCCAGACCAATCACAATAACCATTACCCCCGCCCATTGAAACACTGTAATCTGCTCTTTCAGAAAAAAGGAAGAGCCGAGAAGGACCAACAGATTAACCACGCCAACGGATAACGGCATCGCCAATGACAGATTCATCTGTGAGACAATATACAGCCAAAGGAGAAAACTACATCCATAGCATACGATTCCAAGGAGCATTTTCCATGAAAAACGGATAGAAAATATAGTAGAGGTAACATTTACACTCATATCTCCTGACCCCAATTTAAACAATATTAACCCGCCTGCCGATAAACATACATACAATATAAATAATACAACTATCATCGTTTTACTCTTTTTCCTGTTCTTCATCTGACATTCTCTTATTACTTAATGATATTTCCTGAATCAATACGGTAATTGTTCTTTGTTGTTTTGAAATGACATTGCTCATGTACAAACAGATAAGCAATAAAAAAAGCACTCCGAGAAAGAATACCATATTTGAGGCCTTCTCAAATCCTAATAGTTGAGAAATATAAACGACAACTGGCGAGAAAATCGATGCCGCCATCAAAAGGAGCCCTAAAACAATCCACAAAAGTGAAAGTTTTGTCCCAATTCTTTTTTTCTTGAGTGATCTCAACACAACAACCGTAAATAAAAGCGCTGCGGCAAAAATAGTAATCCTAAGGCTGACTGTCATTATCTCTCCCTCCTTCCCGAAATACTGGTCAGGATGATCGAAAGACATACATTGATCATATAATAAATATTTTTCCAAGAATGGATAGAAGACTGCCCGTTTGTCCTCTCATTCATGACCACCGCTGTTTCGGTTACTTTAAAACCAGCCGCCAGCAATTCTACTATAGAATCGGGTTCAGGATATTCAATAGGATAATATTTTACAAATTTTTCCATTACACGACGGTTTACTGCCCTGAATCCCGATGTTGGATCTGTAATTCTGCAGCCGGTACAGCATCTGATAAGTCCGCTTATTATCCTTATTCCTATCCTTCTTGAACGTGAAGATTTAAATCCCTGTATACTTTTCTCCACAAACCTGGAGCCGATAACCATATCAGCTTGTCCATTTTCAAGAAAAGCTGTAAGTTTCTCAACGTATTCGACATTATGCTGCCCGTCACCATCAAACTGAACAGCAATATCATAGCCATTGCGATACGCATATTTATATCCGGTTTGTACAGCACCTCCTATTCCAACATTCTGAATCAGATTAACATGAGGAATATTATTTTCTCTAAGTATCTTTAGCGTGTTATCCTGTGAGCCGTCATTGATCACTATCGCATCCAATATCTCTTTTTTCTTTTGGCAGCATTTATATACTTCCATAATGTTATCTTCTTCATTATAAGCTGGAATAATTAATAAAATCCTTGGCCGGTCCATTTTTCTACCTCTTCCCGCTATTTGCTCTGATGAGAAAATCTCTCAACAATTGCATCTGCAATTCTCTCACTGGCATGCCCATCCCCATACGGATTGGACGCATGACTCATTTTCTCATAGGCACTCTTATCCGTCAAAAGTTCTTTTGTCATCTCATAAATGACCTCTTCATCAGTACCTGCCAATTTTAATGTACCCGCATCAATTCCTTCCGGGCGCTCGGTCGTATCACGCAGCACCAGAACCGGCTTTCCAAGAGACGGCGCTTCTTCCTGAATCCCGCCGCTGTCAGTGAGTATCAGGTAAGATCTGTTCTGAAAATTGTGAAAATCAACCACTTCGAGAGGTTCAATCAGTTTCACTCTTTCACATCCGTCCAATACTTCAGAAGCAACATTTCTTACTCTTGGATTCATATGAATCGGATATACTACTTTAACATTTTCAAAATCCTCTACGATTCTTCGTATTGCTCGGAAGATATGATACATCGGTTCTCCCAGGTTTTCTCTTCTGTGAGCTGTAAGGAGTATCATCCGGTCATCTCCAATCCAGTCAAGCACTTCATGAGAATAATTTTCGGATACCGTATGCTTCATAGCATCAATGGCTGTATTTCCCGTAATATAGATATTTTCTTTTCTCTTCCCCTCATCCAGCAGGTTTGCTGCACTCTTTTCTGTGGGTGCAAAATGCATATCTGCGATCACGCCTACCATCTGGCGGTTCAGCTCTTCCGGATAAGGTGAATACTTATTGTATGTCCTTAGGCCAGCTTCGACATGTCCAACTGCAGTCTGATTATAATAAGCCGCAAGCGCACCGGCAAAAGTCGTAGAAGTATCACCATGTACAAGAACAATATCCGGTTCAACTTCCTGAATCACTTCCTCAAGGCCGCACAGCGCACGCGTTGTAATATCTGCAAGGGTCTGACCCTGTTTCATAATATTCAGATCATAGTCAGGAACAATATCAAACGTATTTAGCACCTGATCCAGCATCTGACGGTGCTGAGCTGTAACGCAGACGATAGTCTGAATCTCCTCTCTTTTCTTTAACTCTTTTACAAGCGGGGCCATTTTGATAGCTTCCGGTCTGGTTCCAAAAATCGTCATTACTTTTATCATCTTATGTTCTCCCTTTTTTGTGATATATTTTCCATAAGGGCGAGCCACGCCCGCTTTGTATTATCGTAACTGAATTCTTCAGCCGTGGCAAACGCATTCTCACTGAGTTCTCTTAACTGCTGCGGATCTGATAGGGCTTCAAGCACCTTTTTCATCATCTTTTCCTGATCCCTATTGTCAATAAGCCAACCGTTATATCCGTTTTTTATGATCTCATGCGCTCCCTGGGCACTACTATACGCTATGCAGGGAATCCCACATGACATAGCTTCCAGAAGCACGATTCCAAAAGACTCAGTATAAGATGTCATAATGTACAGGCTCATATCCTGCATAAGCCTGTATATATATTGTTTATCTCTGAATCCATGCAGAGTGACACAATCTTCGAGATTCTCCCTGCTGATCAAGTCGTTCACTGCCCGATACTCTTCTCCATCTCCGATAATATTCAATCGTATACTGCTGTCTTCTGAATAAAGCCTGCTAAAAAGATTTACCAGATCAATCATCCCTTTTTCGTGTGAAAATCTTCCGACGGAAATCAGATTTTTCCCTTCAAATGCCGGCTTTTTTTTATTCGGATTTTCATCGATGCAGAATCTGATATACATTGTTTCCACGCCGATATTTTTCATCTCTTTGCAATAATATTCACATAATTCTTTTGATATCGGTATAAAATAATCAAACCCCTTACATGAACTGATCACAGAATCAATATATTTTTGATCATTATTATGATGATTATGTTCTCCCGTTATTTTGACAATATCCGGGCGGGCATATTTTCCGATTAGTAAATTATGAAAAATTCTTGTGGATATAATAACATCGCTCCGACACCGTTTCAAAGATACAATATTTCTGTGACGTTTCAAATAAAGAACCTTTAAAGATCGCCATCCTTCTCTTATGATAAGCAGCGGATTTTTCTTTTTCAAAGCGCTGTGCAGTTCTTTTCGGTTTGGTTTCAGTTCTTCAATAAGATACCGTATCTCTACTTCCGGCTTCACATAAAACGCAGGCTTATCCTGCATTTTATAAGTGGAAATAATTTCTACATCATGAACATCCGCCAACATATTTGCAAGTGTAGTGACGTATTTTTCTACTCCCCCAAATCCCAAATGCAGTGCATATATTGAAATTTTCATCGCTCTATCCCTATCTCTGCGTGTCCAATACAGAGAAATTTCAAAATGGCTTTCATTTTTTCAGCATCCTTTTCATCCTGTACTATGACACGCCTGAAGCCTTTCCGCATTTCTTCCATAAAAGACATATAAAACGGTTCAAGATTATTCTGGAGTAGATTTCTGTTAAATAACCTGACATCCTTCCCGTAATATACTTTAACATCTCTGAGACTTGAAACATGAAGTTCGCGTTCTGACATTGTACTGTAATATAAAAGAAGACTGGAGAGGAAAATATTGTTTTCAACTCCTTCAGGATAACGTTTCTGTATGATAAACGCTATAATATTATATGGCTGCGCAGTTTCTTTTCTCGAATACTTTACACTAAATTTCCAGTTTCGAAATAGTTTATTTATTATACGGTACATCCAATACTGCTGCCGGTACAAAGGAATATCATAATATTTCATAAGTTCCACAGCTGTGCGCAGCTCTCCGTTTATGACATTCATTTTTCCCAGCTCATTATTAATGTAATTCCCCGAATGTATCCTATATTTCAGAACAGGATACGGAACACTCATATAATTAAGCATTTTAACACTGTCATTGCGCACATCCAGCCACAGAGGCATGTTCCATGTAAGGTAATTCTCTTTTACCGCATCTTTATAAATTGACACCTTATGAAAAGCAAAATCAGAATAAAGATTTCTACCCAGCCATAAGAGCATCAGCGCAGGTGTCCCTTCCTGATTACTATATTCATCCACTCTCTGCCTGCCTATAATCTCTGAGTGCTCATTAATCAACATAAGATCTCCGAAAATACCATCTGCATCCGGATTCTTTTCCATTTCTTCTATACATTTTTTAAAAAATTCTTCTTCCGGAAGCAAATCATCCGAATGCAGTGTAAAAACATAATCTCCCGTTACAAACTCAAGCCCGTGAATGAGTGCATTCAACTGATCTGCATTCTCCTGATAAATATATCTGCATTTTTCGCTGATGCCATATTTCTGAATCAACCCTGCTATGCGTGACTCTGTATCATCCGTAGATCCATCGTTTATCACAATCCACTCCCAATTTTGATATGTCTGGTCTAGCAATGATAGTAATGTTTCTTCGATACTCTCAGAATCATTATATGTCGGTGTAAGTACGCTGATCTTAGCTTTTTGCTCCGTCATTTGAATAATTCCTTTCACTTATTCTTCATAACATATTTTCTAAAAAGTCCTGCCCTTTTCTTGGTCGTCAATCTGAGTTTCAGAAAAGTATTGATTTTCCTGGCAAGAGGTTTTTCTCCCTCCATCCACGTCCCTGTAAATACATGGATAGAAACAGAATTTGCTGAAGGATTACACAGAACATCTTCCGTATACACCTCGATGTCTTCCCGCAGTGTCTGCCTCTTATTTCCAAGCTTGCATCCGTAATCCTGTATCAAAATATCAGACACACTCTTTGTATTCACTGCCTTAAGCTGATCATTTACGTCAAACTCGAATGTTCTTCCGTTATAGTAATCCAGCATATCTTTTACAAATGGATGCCCTTTTTCAGCTCCAAACACAGCAGTAAAAGGATACTCCGGAGTTTCATAGCCCACAAAAGCGCGGTCATTAAGAAAACTGTCAAAATTATCCAGGATTAAAACATCCGTATCCAGATATATACCGCCCTCCGTATAAATTGCATACGCTCTGATATAATCACTGACGTAAGCCCATTTTTTTGCCGCATAAGCAGATTTTACAAAAGGGTGGGATTCAATATCAAAATTTGTCTCATTCCACTCTTTTATTTCATAATCTCCCAGGTGCTTACCCCAAGTTGCCATACACCGTTTTATATGATCCGGTTTTTCTTTACCGCCTACCCAAATATAATGAATTTTTTTTGGTATCATAATTGCTCTATGCCTCTGATCTTATTATTCTCCTGTTGCATCCGCAAAACGCGAATGTTAAAATTATACACCTTATATTTATTTATCGCAATATTCTTTAATATTAATACTATAATTTATTTAATATAATCGTAATATTTTATTAATTTTTTCAATAATATCATAAATATCTTCTTACTCCGACCAATGTGGTTCCCCAATCCCAACTCTCATAATAAGATACGCTTTGGATCAGTGTTCCGTATTTTTCATTTAATGCATGCATCAGCATACCATTGCCAAGATATACCGCTGTATGACCAATCGTTCCTCCAGTTGAATAGCAAAGAACATCGCCGGGCTGCCATGCATACATATTATAAGGATCAACATAAGTGCCGCCTAATGCCTGATCCTGCGAAAGTCTGGGAATGGTCACGCCTCCTATGTAATTCAGTGCCCATTGTGTAAAACCACTGCAGTCCCATCCCAAAGGCGATGTTCCTCCCCATACATATGGAACGTAAACATACGATTTTAATTCTTCTATTTTACCTGTAAGGGCGCCCATACACACCCCGTCGGACCCATAATATTCTCCATTGTACCAGCCGGAGACAAGCATATTTCCATTTGATGGACTAAAATAATATTTATTTCCACCTATTGTCTGTACACCAGATACCATTTCACCTGTTGCAGAATAATAAACAGTACGGTTTCCAATTCTGCGGAATCCTTTATACATATTCCCATTCCCTTCCTGGAAATAATACCATTTACCATTCAGCTTCATTTCTCCGGTAACCATAATGCCATTTTCACCATAATATACTGTACGGTTTCCAACTGTTGCAAGTCCCGTTACCATTTCGCCTGTCTCTACATCAAAATAATACCAGTTTCCATCCACACAGATTTCTCCTGTCACATAATCGCCTTCGGGAGCATAACATAAAATCTTCCCATCTTCGTTCATAAAAGGACCTACATACTGATTTCCATTGCTGAATGAGAAAAAATATACCTTTCCATCTATAACCTGTTCCCCGGTTAACATCTCTCCGTTGTCTGCATAATACACTTTTCTGCTTCCAACATTCTGGAATCCTGTCTGCATATTTCCATTTGCCGGATGAAAATAATACCACTTGCCACCAATCTTAACCTCACCTTTAACCATTTGACCGGTTTCGGAATAATAAAGATGACGCTTCCCAACTTCTTTGTGCCCGGTTACCATTTCATATGTCTCTTCATCAAAATAATACCAGCTGCCCTCATGGCTAATTTCCCCTGATGCCAGACCTCCTTCAGGTAGATAGTATTTCATTATACCTGTGTTGTCTGAGAAAAGTCCTGACTGTCTTGCCCCATTTGTATAACTGAAATAATATTCTTTTCCATCGATAATCTGTTCCCCTTTAAGCATCTCTCCGCTGTCCGCATAATATAGAACACGACTTCCAACCATCTGCAGCCCGGTTTTCATTGCTCCGGTTTCTAAATCGAAAAAGTACCAATACTGCCCTATTTTCTTTTCTCCAGTTACCTTTTCATTATTTACAAAGTAATACCTCTGTCCATCTATATCCCGCCAGCCGTCTAAAACAGGATCGGTTTCTTCCGTTTCTCCCATTGATTCCGAATATTCCTCGCTATTTTCCAAAACGGGATTCGAATCTAAACCTGTACTTTTCTGCTCAGACAGAATGTCTGTCTCTGTATTATCCTGAACTGAAGAAATATTTGATTCAAACCTTTCCGGCTGTGCCGCTTCATAATTCTCTACTTCTTGTTCCTCCGGCTCAGCAGCATACAGTGGCTGCATCCCGCCTGCAATTCCGATATAAATTCCTGCTGCCGCCAAAATTACATTCCTTTTCTTCATTTGTCTCTCGTCTCCTTCACCCATTTATTTGCTATAAAACTTTAACACGCTGTACTCTGTTTCACTAAGCGGTATCGTGTCAACCACTTCATAGTCTACGGAAACTCCAATACTGTCATAATAATTTATAATTGCATTGACAAGCCCCGATTCATTCGGGACTGATGTAGCAATCAAAAATACATCTTCGTCCAGCAGCGCGCTGTCGCGTTCCTTCATATTCATTTTTTCTGCCTTTTCCAGATACAATTCACTGTTACAGCTCCATCCATACATGGTAAGATAATTGATGTACGGACTTTCTGACCTGAAAACAAAATTGTCTCTTCCAACAGTAAATCCACTGCTGTCAAGGAGATATCTGCCATTCAGCTTATTTTTCGTACAGTATTCATTCACTATTCCATCGACATCCTCTCCCCCGGCATTTCGATAATCATAGTATGACAAATACGTTGAAACTCCTATCATTCCTAATATCACTGCAACTGTCATTGAAGAAATTTTATTCTTAGGAAGCGCCAGTTTGTGTAAAACACCAGAATGAAGTAAATAACCTGCTGCTACCGCATAATCGCATAATAATAGTGAATCGTATATTCTTGGCAAAAATCTGTTTAGCATTATGGGATATAAGTACACTGCTTCCCTGCAGACAAATATTATTATTAGAGATAAAACCATCTTATATCGTTTATGGATCAGCCCAAACAGTAAAAGGAAAAAATATATAATCAGCACAATCGAGGTTTTTCCAGATGCCATTATATTCATCGTGTAATAAATCGTATTTTTTACGCTCTCTCCCAAACGCTCAGTAATGGGGTTTGCCTTTTCATAAACAGCTTTGGAATAATCTGCTAATTCAATATATTTCTGCATTGTAAGCTCAGAAGAAAAATTCAACGTATTATTTATCAGCAAATCATACTCCTCTTTACTTATACCAATTTTATCATAAGCTTCCTGATGCGTTTCATAATCCGGATATCCATAGTAATCCAGTATTTCAGACCTTGCAGAATTAAATTTCCGATAATCTTTCCATTCTTCGCTGCTGTATGCCGCTCTCTCCACCAACACAACTGCCAGCAACGCCGCCATCACAGAAAAGCAAAAAACAATATATCTTCTTACAGCCCCTTTCGTATCCTTTTCCTCTATCATTCTGTATATCCAGACAACAATAGCAGCAGGCACCATCATCAACAGAACCTTATCTCGAATACAAAAACTGACGGTCACAAGAAAACCTATTGGCAGACAGCTCAAAACAAAATCTTTTGACTGCTGACCTTTCGGCATACTGATAAACAAGAACAAAGCGGTTGCCCCGCAAACCGCCGCAGTTGTCGTAAACTGAAAATTGCTGACAATATTGGAAATGTCTATCATAATAAAAATTATAACGCCTGACAGACATAACAGTAGTTTGCTCTTTTCTCTTAGCGCTTTCATCACTCTGCAAATCACAAACATCAGACATATAAAATGAAGTGAAAAAAGAACTGTCCCATACCAGTCAATCGATGAAATCAGCCCATACAGACCGCTGATGACACACCCCAGTGCATATTTAATAAAGACCACATGTCCATCCGGTTCTCCGGTATAGGCTCCTGATGCAATATTGCGCATTGTTGTATCGTCATTAATATCATAAAATATCGGGAAATGCTTATAGAAAAAGATGCAGCAAGCTGCCGCAATAAGTATGGACAGAGCAGGAATATAGTATTTTGATTTTCTCATTTCATTGAATACTTTCATCAACAGGACCTCCGTTTTCAGCTTCTTCCCTTATTTTTAAAGGCAAATATCTTAAGGCATATAAAAGTAACAGGAACCCCTATCAATGCTGCCAAAAAATATACTACTACTTTTTCCCATCCTAAGTGATTATAAAATATCAGCACGAACATATTCTGAATAATAAAATTGGGTACATATGAAATACCAAACTTTATAAATCTTTGAACCGACAGTTTTTTCTTAAAATTAAATTTGCTGTTTAACAGATAAGCAATCATCAGGCTTGTAATATACCCCAAAACAAATGCAATATTGACATTCAAATTATAAGAATATATTACAGAAAAAACGCTTCCGCTTATAGTATTAAATATGCCGATCAATATAAAAACAATAAACTCTCTATTTCCAAAAAAAACAAATATTTTTCTCATTGTATCCGCTGATTATTCTTCATAATCCTTTCGCAATATCGATCAAATACTGCCCGTACGCCGTCTTCTTAATTGGTTTTGCAAGAGACAGCAGCTGTTCCTTCGTTATAAATCCCCGCTTATATGCTATTTCCTCAATACATGATATATAAAGCCCCTGTCTTTTCTGGAATGCCGCAACAAAATCCGCCGCATCCAGTAAAGCGTCCGGTGTTCCTGTATCCAGCCAGGCAAATCCGCGCCCCAGCAGCTTTACTTTTAATTTTCCGCGTCTTAAGTACTCATTATTGATCGATGTTATTTCGAGTTCCCCTCTTTTGGAGGGCTTAACGTTTTTAGCAATTTCAACAACCGAATTATCATAAAAATACAAACCCGGAACTGCATAATTTGATTTGGGGACCTTTGGTTTTTCCTCAATTGACAATACCGTATACTCTTTTGTAAATTCTACCACTCCATAATCTCTGGGGTTCTTCACATAATACCCGAAAATAGTAGCCCCTTCCTTTTCGGCTGCTGCACTGGCAAGAATATCTGAAAAACTTCTTCCGTAAAAAATATTATCCCCCAGGACAAGAGCTACCCTGTCACTGCCGATAAATTCTTCACCTATAATAAACGCTTCCGCAAGACCTCTCGGTTTTTCTTGAACGGCATACTGTATTGATATGCCGATCTGAGTTCCGTCTCCTAAAAGCTCTTCAAAAACCGCAATATCTCTCTTCGTTGAGATCAGAAGAATCTCCCGGATTCCTGCCAGCATGAGAGCTGACAGCGGATAATAGATCATCGGTTTATCATAGATCGGCAGTATCTGCTTTGACACCGCATAAGTCATCGGATATAACCTTGTCCCAGAGCCTCCCGCCAGAATTATACCTTTCATCTTCTGTCCCCTTTCTCTATTTTTGAGAATACATTTCATCATAATATTTCTGGTATTCTCCATTGAGCACATGGTCTTTCCACTCTTCATTATCGAGATACCATCTTATCGTTTTTCTGATACCTTCTTCAAAATTTGTCTCAGGATACCATCCCACTTCAGCCCTGATCTTGTCAGGCGCTATAGCATAACGCCTGTCATGCCCTTTACGATCCTGCACAAAACGAATCAGACCATTATTAATTTTTGCCTTTCTTTCATCTCCGTCACCAAGAAACTTCTGCAATGTATCCAAAATAATATGCACGATTTCTATATTGGTCTTTTCATTATGTCCGCCAATATTATATGTCTGGAAGAGCCTCCCTTTCTCCTGCACCATGTCTATCCCTTTCACATGGTCTTCAACATACAGCCAGTCTCTGATATTCAGTCCATCACCATAGACCGGAAGCTCTTTTCCGGAAAGTGCATTATAAATCATCAGCGGAATAAGTTTTTCAGGAAACTGAAAAGGGCCATAATTATTGCTGCAATTTGTAATATTGGCAGGAAATCCGTAAGTATCCATATAAGATTTTACAAGGAGGTCTGATGACGCCTTGCTTGCCGAGTAGGGACTATGTGGATCATAGGGAGTAGTTTCATAGAAATAACCTGTTTCACCCAGTGAACCGTAAACTTCGTCAGTAGAAACATGAAGAAACTTTTTTCCCTCAGCAAAAGTTCCATCCGCTTGTACCCAGGCATCTTTCGCTGCATTTAAAAGAACCATGGTCCCAAGGACATTCGTCACTACAAAGGTTTCAGGATTACGTATGCTCCTGTCGACATGGCTCTCCGCGGCAAAATGTACGACACGGTCGATATCATTTTCCCGAAAGAGTTTAGTCACGAGCCCTTTATCACAAATATCTCCTTTTACAAAAGTATAGTTTTTATTTGTTTCAACTTCTTTCAGATTTTCAAGATTTCCCGCATAAGTCAGTTTGTCAAGGTTAATGATCCGAATACTTTCTCCATATTTTTTCAACATATAATTTATATAGTTTGATCCGATAAACCCGGCACCTCCGGTAACCAAATATGTTTTCACTGGCAATATCACCTCTCATTTTTACTTCCAAAATTTTTTCACAGTATCAACAACTTGTTCTACTTCATCCTCTTTAATCTGATAATACATGGGAAGGCGAAGAAGACGTTCACTTTCTTTGGTAGTAAACCTATCCTCTCCGTGAAAGCGTCCATATTTTCTGCCGGCCGGAGCCGAATGAAGCGGCACATAATGAAATGCCGATCCGATCCCTTGTTCTTTCAGATATTGCTGCAGCTTTGTTCTCTCAGCCAGATCTTTTACTTTTATATAAAACATATGTGCGTTATGCCTGCACTCTTTCGGTACAACAGGCAGCTCTATTTTTCCTTCCTGCTCCAAAGGGGAAAGCCTGGACTTATACAGGTTATAAATTGAAATCCGTTTCTGATTTATCACCTCTGCTATTTCGAGCTGAGCATAAAGATATGCTGCATTTAACTCACTTGGAAGGTAGGAAGAACCCTGATCAACCCATGTATACTTGTCCACCATGCCACGGAAAAAGGCACTTCTGTTCGTCCCTTTTTCTCTGACTATTTCCGCACGGGGGACATCATCGACATGTTTTATAAGCAATGCTCCTCCTTCTCCCATACTGTAATTTTTAGTCTCATGAAAACTATAGCATCCAAAATCACCTATCGTTCCCAAGGCTCTGCCCTTATATTCCGCCATAACGCCCTGAGCGGCATCCTCCACGACTTTAAGCGCGTGCTGTTCTGCAATATTCATAATCGTATCCATCTCACACGCGACACCTGCATAATGAACCGGCGCAATCACTTTCGTTCTTTCTGTAATGGCACCTTCAATCAGTTTCTCGTCAATATTCATAGTATCCGGTCGAATATCTACAAACACTGGGACCGCTCCTCGCAAAACAAATGCATTTGCAGTGGATACAAATGTATATGAAGGCATAATCACTTCATCACCTGGTTTTACTTCACACAATATAGCCGCCAGATCCAATGCATGTGTGCAAGACGTTGTCAGAAGCGCCTTGGAGATCCCCCCCAGACTTTCAATCCATTCATTACATTTCAGAGTAAACTTCCCGTCGCCGCATATTTTATTTTGACGAATCGCCTCTTCAATATATTGTTCTTCTTTTCCAGTATAAGGCGGAATATTAAATGGTATCATTTCTCTTTTTTCCTCCATTTTTATCTGACTGCTCTTCAACAATATATGTGGGTCTGCTTCTGGCAGCATCCAGTGTACGCCATATATATTCGCCGAGTAATCCCAATGTAAACATGATCAATCCTGCTGAAAAAAGTACCAAAATCGTCAATGTTGTATATCCCGGCATCACAATGTTTCCTAACAGCTTTTGTGTCAGTACATAAATCCCCCATATAATTGATATCAAAAAAAATGCCGTTCCGATCATAGTCATGAAACGAATGGGGATAAAAGAAAAACTTACTATGGAGTCAACAACTAATTTAATTTTTTTCTTCAATGTCCAGCGCGACTTCCCTGTTTCTCGCTTTTTTCTTAAATAACTGATCGTGTCGGTCTGGAAACCACTCCACAATATCTGTAATGTAATAGCCGAATTCTTCTCATCCATTGCCTCAAGCACCTTGATCACCTTACGGTCAATCAAAAAAATATCAAATCCGGCAGGAGGCATGTTTGACAGAGCCATCTTTCTGACAAGACTATAATAAAGCCTTGCAAAAGCTCTCTGCATGAGCCCCTCTTCCCTGCCAGCCCGGACTGCAAGAACAACATTATTTCCTTGTTTCCAGCTTTCATACATATCCAATATGATTTCTGAAGGTTCCTGCAGATCTGCTGCTTTAATTACAGCACAATCGCCTGTAGAATGAACAAGCCCGGCCAACATTGCGGCATGAGAACCAAAATTTCTTGACAATCTGATCAGGCGGATCTTTTCGTCTTTTTCCTGAAGTTGTTTCATGACAGACCATGATTGATCCTTTGAACCATCATCTACCATTATAATCTCATAATCCTGAATTCTTCCAAGGACTTTTTCCTGCAAATCTTCATACAACACATTCAGACTGTCCTGATTGTAATATACAGGAATTATGATTGACAATTTAGACATCTTTCTGGTTCACCTCGTATAAAAACTGTTCATAATCTCTTATGTACTCTTCCGGATCATAATGCTCATTAGAAAGCACAAGTAAAACGGCATCTTCTGAAAAATCATACATCTCTTTCCACACCATCCTCGAAAGGTAGATGCCCTCATGAGGGCGGTCGAGACTGACTACTTCCACTTTTTTTCCCGTATCGATCTTTACTTTTGAAGTCCCCTTGACATTGATCAGTACAAACTCTGATTTTCTATTTGCATGTCTTCCTCTGACAACGCCCTTATCTGAACCATATATATAAAACATCCTTTTGATATCAAAAGGCACATCTTTCCCGCCTTCCACAACTACAAGGTGTCCTCTTGAATCCCCATGCTGCGGAAATTTTAATTTTTTATACTGTATCGTTTCCACTTTTCACATCCTCCTTCTGAATCTCAAACCACATTAAATCATGGAATACCCCGCGAATTTTCACATGATTTTTGCTTTCACCGACGTATCGGAATCCGATTTTCTGATAAAATCTGATTGCCCTGAGATTCTCAGAAAGTACGTTCAGGTAAACCTTTTGCAGTTTTAATGTATGAAAAGCAAATTGGAGCAATTCAAGGGTAGCACATTTTGCTGTACCGGTTCCCCTTGCGCATTTGCGCAAACTAATAGCATATTCCGCATTCCCGTCATGATAATTAATATTTTTCAGACTTATTGTACCAAGATAATCATCATTTTGATCTACAACTGCATAATTCATATTATGCTCTGACATAGACTCCTTAATGAATTCCTCAGCTTTTTCCTTGGTCATTTTATCTGCTTCAAAACGAAAATACTGATTTGTATCACTATCATGCATCCACTCCAGCATCCCCTCAGCATCTTCTATCCGTAATTGTCTCAACAAACCGCTCACCTGTACTCATTTAATACATTGATTACATAACTCTGTTCTTCTTCTGTCATCCCGTTATATAACGGTAATGACAATACTTCTTCTGCATATTGCTCGGCAATGGGCAGACTTCCTTCCTTCAATCCAAGATACTGATATGCCTCCGATAAATGAGGAGGGATCGGATAATGAATAATGGTCCCTATATTTCTGGAGCTCAGATATTTTATCAGATCTTCTCTTTCAGAGGTGCGTATAACGAATTGATGCCACACTGTTGTGCACTTGTCCCGTACTTCCGGAAGGATATACCGTGGATTACGTATCTCTCGGAGATATCTCCCGCAAAGCTTTTCCCTCTCTTCCACACATTCTGAAACATGTGCCAATCTTACCCTCAACAATCCGGCCTGTAACTCATCGAGCCTTGAATTTGCGCCTACAACCTTATTATAATATCTTTTTTCACTGCCATAATTTCTGAAAACGCGGATGTCTTCTGCCAGCTGCGGATCATTTGTCACCACAGCCCCTGCATCTCCAAAAGCCCCGATATTTTTAGATGGATAAAATGAAAAGCATCCGATATCGCCGAATGTCCCTGTCATTTTTCCATCATAGCATGCCCCATGGGACTGTGCACAGTCCTCTATAAGTTTAAGACCGTATTTTTTTGCAAGCTCTGTAATCGGTCCCATATTAGAAGCCTGTCCGTAAAGATGCACGACCAAAATTGCTTTTGTCTTGTCCGTAATTTTCTCTTCAATTTTCTCCACATCAATATTATAATATTGATCCGGCTCTACAAAAACCGGCGCAGCCCCGTTGATCGTAATTCCCATTACACTGGCAATGTATGTATTGCCCTGTACAATAACTTCATCCCCGGGTCCGATTCCTAAAACCCGCATGGCGATCCAGAGGGCATCCAGGCCGCTTGCCACTCCCACACAATACTCCGCTCCCACAAAATGCGCAAACTCAGCCTCAAAGCTTTTCACTTCATTCCCCAAAACATACCAGCCGGAACGAAGCACATCAAGTGCCTTTGTTTCAAATTCCTCCTGATATCTGTAAAAGCTTCGGTCCAGCCTGTTTGCGCTAATCTCCATGCAGCACCTCCGAAATCCTGCTCATCTTTTTTAAAACATCCACAGTAACATTCTCCCGGAATAAATGATAATTTCTTCTTATTGTCTCATCATTCCAATTCCACCAGCACACTTCATTGAGCATTTTTATTATACTATCCTCAAACCTGTATCCGATAATCCTTGCCGGAACTCCCGCCACTATTGCATAATCCGGGACGTCTTTTGTCACCACAGCGCCCGCGCCGACTACGCTTCCATTTCCCACCGTGACACCGCGTAGAATCACTGCGTTTGCTGCAATCCATACATCATTTTTTATAACACAGGGACTGGAAAAACGATCATATCCTTCTGCTCCTTCGGGTCTGAGTTCATCATAATCATTATAAATAAATGAATGCGTACTCAGCTTAGAATAGTCATGATCGGCCCCGCCAATGGTCACATTCCAGCTTACAGACACAAAACTGCCAACCTCAGCTGCAATAATAGAGGTGTTTTTACCTGTATAACAGTGCCTTTTCATCTCCGTGCACCAAATATAATTATTGCGGTCTATACGTATATATTCACCTAACACTGAACGTTCAACTTTAGAAAAATCTCCAACACTGCTCTTAGCACCAATCCTGCTGGACTTTAAAATAACGTCTCTGTATATACTTGCTGTTTTATGAATATAATTATTTTCCTGCATAGTTATTCTATATCTATCTCGATTTTTCCATATACTTTATCTAAAAGCTCAACTGCATCTTCCAGAGTATCTCCACTCGTGATTACCTGACCGATCCGATCCGGCCCTATATGGAATTTTCTTACTTGATCTCCGATCTTATAATCCAACGATATGTCTTTTAAATGGGGATTACAAACATCTGGCATCTGTATGCGGGTTATCGTCCCTGTTTTTTCTGCCATAACCAGACGGCAGGCATTTGCTGCCTTTACGGTCCCGCTGCTAATCGTCTCTATCTTTTCTCCCAATGCAGTCTGTATAATCATCTTATAAAAATCTATTCCATAATAAATAGATATCATTTCCGGCAGACAGGTTGCTCCTGCCCTGGCCCCAATCTCTAAAACATAAACCTTTCCGTCTCTAAGAATAAAATCTACATTTAAAGCACAGTTATCAAGCCCTAACGCTTCTGCACTTTTTACAGTCTGAAAATATGCCTGTTCAAGTATATCTTCCGGCATATCATATGGAACATAATGTCCTATCGGCACACCGGTATCCCCCACAAATACATAGTCTCCATGAGGCATGACAAACTGTACTTTTCCCTTGTATATCAAAGCCTGTGCCCCGAATTCTTCTCCTTCAATAAACTCTTCAATGATAAAATAATTCTTTTTCGTTACCTTTTTAACAATGTCAACTGCCTGATCGATCTCTTTCCGGCTTTTTCCACTGACTTTTACAATTCCCCTGCTTCCCGAGGAATCTACCGCTTTAAATATCAATGGCACTTCCAATTCATCCATTGCTCTTTCTATGTCATCTGCCGAACTGACGACACGATACCGGGCTGTATTCACTCCATGCTGTATAAATCTTTCTTTCATCAGATCTTTATCAGATGCGCAAAGTGCCCCCTTCTCAGATACACCTGGCAAATCCAAGCTGTCACACACATAACCGATCGATGGAACTGCAACATCTGTACCCGTGGTACAAATTCCGGAAATTTCTTCTTCCTGAGATATCCGGCGGATTTCCTCTTTATCGGTAGTATCCACATAATACACTTTGTCTGCATACGCAAACCCGGGATAGTTTCCCTCAATACTGACAACAATCGTATAAAGTCCCATTTCTTTTGCTTTTTTTATTAGAGGAACCTGATAAATACCGGCACCTAATATCATTAGTTTTTTCACTGATATTCTCCTTTCTGCTCTGGTTACCCCATAATAAAGATTATGATTCCCAAAACAATAAGTATATTACCCATAACTTTCTTTAAAGTAATTTTTTCTTTTAAAAAAATTCTGCTGAGAATCAGAACAAAAATATAAGTAGATGCCGCCAAAGTATGCGATATTTTCAGCGGTATATACCTCAATGCATAGGTATTAATAAAAATAGTTACTGCCAGGATCATATAGGATACTATTACATATGGATTAAGATATTCTCTTAGCTTATTATTATAACAGACCTTGTTACTAAGATTCAACAAAATTTGCGAAACTGACGACATGAACGCTGTCAGGATGATTAATAAGTAATAGATTTTCTCATTCATCGCTCGCCACCATGGTCACACCCGCAATCAGAACAGCAGTCCCGATCACATTATATATTGTGAGCCCTTCCCCCAAAAAAAGTACAGAATACAATAGCGTCCATATAGTTGTGACACTTTTATTAGAATATGCTACTGACGCTTCAAAACGTTTAATGATCTGCTGCCAAAATATAGCATAAATCCCCAAAATCATAAAAATCAACAGCGTAAAAAAAACATATTCCGATGAAAGGAAAGGATACTGAGATGCTAATTTAGAACAGATACTGGAACCTGTGTATATCCATATACATAAATGAAGCAATGCAAAGTTTTTAACTTTAGTTTTTGAAAGTTTCATTTTTCTCATTCTCTCCTTCATAAAATTCCTCGACCATATATGGAGGAAATCCGATCAGCTCCTGTACGATTTTACCCACATATTTACCCACCATACCGATACTAAGCAGTATCACGCCGGAAAAAAATGTAGTAACCAGAATTTGTGCCGTAAACCCAGGAACTGTTGTTTTTCGGGTCAGGTATAAGATTAAATACACAAAACCAATGGCAAATGAAACCCCTGCTACAAAAAAACCTCCTATGCTTACCAAGTCCAATGGAATTGTAGATGCATTTGTTATAATTGAAAAAGTTTCACTGATCAATCTCAGGGGGTGATAACCGCTCTTTCCGTACTTTCTCCTGCTGTGTTCTATTGTAACAGTTCCGATATTTTTAGTAGCCGAAAAAATCATAGGACCAATCTGTGGCTTTTTCCCTTTATAATTTACCAGTACTTCTGCCAGCTCATGTTTCATAATCCGAAAACTGTTGCTTGTAATTCCTTTTGGTTTTTTGTATATTTTTTCTGCAAGCCAATTCGCCAGTTTTGATCCAAAACGCCGAATGATATTATGCTCCTTATGCGCGTATTCACCTATAATACAGTCATAATGCGTCTCATTCATACCCAAAATAAGCTTCCTGATTTCTTTTGGCTGGTGTTGAAAGTCATCGTCCATAGTAATGACATAATCGCCCCCAGCAAACTTCATACCGCACAAAAGAGCATTAAACTGCCCGGAATTATATTGTAGATTGATACACTTGACATTTGCATGAACATCTGCTGCTTTTTTCAGCACAGACCATGTTACCAATTCCGGGCTCCTGTCGTTCACAAGAATAATCTCATATTTTACTCCGATATCTGTTAAAACTTCTTCTATCTGTGAAACCAGTTCTTCAATCCATGCAGAACTATTATACACCGGTATTACAACAGAATATTTTTTCTTTTCCACAGCAGTTTTCCCTCCTGGCCAAAAACAAAAACACTTTGATCACTTATCCATAGATTTTCCGCTCACTCAAAACTGAAGCGGGAGCGTATATCTTAAATATTTAAATATATCATAAAAATAAATTATACCAAAAAGAAAATGCAGACCCAGAAGAGCATATGCACATCTTACTTTCCAGGATACAGTCCCCGCTTCACATCTCCACTTTTCAAGACAGATTACACTGACAACAAATATAAGAAAAATAGACAGCGCAAATCCCCATCCAAAATCCCCGGCTTCGGGGGCTTTCGTCACATATAAAAACATGTACTGAAACATACCTGATATTAAAGAGACAATCCCCAATTTTCCCCAATAGTGTGTAAACATTTTTTTCCTATTCATGATAAGAATATAAATTGGGAATGCCAGTGATAGAATCAAAGCAATATACCAGTATGATGTTCTAGCACCCCAGACTCTCAAGAATCCTATACTGATTCCACTTCCGCCGCCGCTGCTTCCGCCCAGAATTATCATTTGACAAATTGCGATTATAGTGACCGGGACAACAGAAATTCCAATCCTTACCAAAAACCAGAAATTCTTTCCTTTTTTTTGTATAAGCTCAAACAAAAAAAAAACAAAAAGAGCCGGCAAAAACATCTGGAAAAAGCTGGGTTTTAAAATTGCGCTGACACATAATAGCACTCCCCCAAGTATCAGTTTTTTATTTTCTTTTATTGTATTATTTTCAGCATGTTCTTCAAAAATATCTGCATATAAGAAAAAAATAAGGACAGCCACAGGCTTAATAATTAAATAGGTTGGATTATGCCATATGTTTCCTGTTCTGGGTCCTAAATAATATCCTTCGAATATCCCCGGTATATATAAAGGTCCAACAAAAAGCATGACTGCCGCAAGGATTGTTCCTCGCCAGTATGATTGTATGGGTACCCTGCGCATAAATATATTTCTGATAAGAAAATACGTGCATAAAAGGAGTAATGTATTCACCACTGCGACAGCAAGAGCATAAATGCTCAAATCACTGACCACGCCGCCTATCACAGAATTTATAAAGGAGAGCGCAAATACAGCAGCAAGAAAACAAATATGCCATCCGGGATATGACAGGATATGGGAATTGTTTGTTGTTTCTATAAAGGACTGTATAGACTCTGACCCAAGTTTCATAAGTTCGCCAGCAAATATAGCATGAGCTCTAAAGTCGTGGTAACCTATTCCATATTTGGCAAAGACATAATAAAATATAAAAAATATCCCACACAGAATAACAAGTACTATACCGTCATTTACTCTTTTTTTCATTTGCCACCTCACATTATTGATAAGATATGTTAAATCAACCCATCAACTGTTTTGCGATACATCGCCTAATCTTCTTCATTCCGGATATTCCCGGATGCAGTCCGTCTGGCAAATCATCTTCCGTTATTCCGCTGGTTCTCAAATCTACCATACTGACACCTTTTTCTTCACACAATTTCGAAATTTCTTCCACAAAAACATCAAGCTTTTCCGAAGGATAATAGTATTCACAATAATAAGGACTTACAATTACAATATCAGCATTTGGATAATACAGCTCTATCAGTGAAACAGCGGTTGTAAATGAATCAATCACTCTGCTTACATTTCCGGATTCTGCTTTTTCATATGTTCCTATCTCAATATCGTAATGCAGATCATTCATGCCCATATACACAAAAATCATATCTGGATTTCCATTTTCCCCAAGCTGCTTTATCAGTTCTTCCTTTGCGCCATACATGAGTCCGATTTGAGTCATGGTTCGTCCTGCCTGAGAGAGATTAATCCCAAATTCCATCTGCATACTATCTATCAAAGATTTCCACCATGTCTGATCTACTCCTTTTACCCCATCCTCATACATAGTCTGTGGATATCTTGTAAAATTACCTTGAGGAATCCACCCGGCAAAAGTGCTGACTGAATCTCCCAAAATTGCCACTTTCCTGCCTTTGTATGTATCATCACCCGACAATATCCCGTCTTCATCATAATATTTTCCATTCAGCCATCCATCCCTAAGCATACCTCCATTAGATGGATCAAAATAATAACTGTTTCCATCTATAATCTGGTCGCCTGTCAGCATATATCCTTCATCACCATAAAAAACTTTCCTGGCTCCCAAATTATAGAAACCTTGCACCATTGCGCCGTTAGAGCTCTTAAAATAATACCATTTTCCTTCTATCTTCTGTTCTCCGGTCTGCAAAATACCTGTTTCAATATCATAATACACCGTCCGCATTCCGAAGTTATAAAACCCGGTCACCAAATTACCGTTCGAAGAGTCAAAATAGTACCAGTTTTTACCAATTTTCTGTTCTCCAACCGCCATCTGCCCTGTTGGAAGATAATACACTTTCCTATCTCCAAAATCATACCAGCCTGTCACCATTCTGCCGTTTGAAGTCGAAAACAGATACCAAGCCCCATCTATTTCTGTCTCCCCGGTTGCCATTTGCCCTGTTGGGAAATAATATACTTTTCTGTTTTCAAAATCATGCCAGCCTGTTTCCATATTACCATTCACAGTTGAGAAGAGATACCAGGACCCATCAATATTTTTCTCCCCCGTCGCCATCTCGCCCGTCTGATCATCGTAATATAAAATTCTGTTCCCGATTTGTTTAAATCCTGTAATATTTTTTCCACTTTCTTCGTCGAAATAGTACCATTTCCCATCTATTTTCAGTTCACCTTGATATGTTCCTCCACCCTTGAGATAATATACCATTTTCCCATCAGATCCGATCTTCAGCCCCTCATACATTGCACCATTTCCGGTATCAAAATAATATCTTCGACCTTCGATAACCTGCTCACCAGTCAACATTTCTCCGGTCTGGGCATAATATACTACCCGCGTTCTCAAAGTCACAAACCCGGTTGCCATCTCACCGTTTGTTTCATTGAAATAGTACCACTTTCCATCTATTTTTCTCTCGCCTTTTGCAAGAATCCCATTTTCATAGTAGTACCATTTTTCATCAATCACGTTCCAACCATTATTATTTATTTCGTGTACACCCTCCTGGGCTTCTCCCATACCTGTATCAGGCAGTTCTTCTTCCGGTTCTATAATTATTTCGTCAGATCCTGCACTTGTATCTCCGTCTGTCTGAGAGAGTTGTCCACTGCTTTTCCCGTTCCAAATATAACAGTTCAATTCATATGAAACACCAGCAGGGTCATTAAAATGGACTTTTTTATCATATAATACATACTCAGCGCTTAATATTTCTGACAGCCGAGTTTCGCTATAACCGGCCTTCACCCCCAGATTTGCAGCCATCCTGCAGAAACCGTTCGCAATATTTTCTGCGCTGATATTTTCCATCTTTAATTTATCAATATTATAAAAAAACTGTATTGCTGTTCCAGATTCTGTTTGCAGGGCGGCCGCAGCAAAAGCATCTCCCTCAGCCTCTTCAACTGTTTGCGCATTTGATTGCATGTCTACCACAAAATCAGCGCCAATATCGATGAGCTCATTGATATTTTCCTTCAATTGTCCTGCATTGACAATCTGTCCATCTTCCACATAGCATACAAGAGCTGCTGCCTCCCCCGTATTCCCTCCTTCCTGGGCATTCGGGAAAAATGTAATACTGGTCAGCCCAATACTCAAAACAAGTAATGCGGCTATGCATTTTAAAATATTTCCTTTTTTCATTATCATACTCCCGGTTAGAAATTCGCAAAACGAGAGTAAAATCAGAAACTGGCTCTAATTTTACTCTCGAACAAGCTTTAATATTTAAAAAGCTGTAAAATTATCTCCTTCACCCTGTATCCATATCCTGCTGCAGTAGCCCAGCCTGCACCAGTAGGATTTTCTTTCTGCCCCAGCCATTCAACATATGGCGCAGAATTTCTCGCCACATAATCAAAGCGGGGATCAACTTTTTCATTATTCAGCGGAGCTTCAGATGCATATGCCTTTAAATGCTGAATATGTGCTCTTATTCCAGTTCTCACGTCCGAAAACGAGAGTCCCGGGGCTCCTCCTCCGGTTGCGCCAATTCCTGCGAAATTAAACTGTTCTATTTTCACATCACCGCCAAACTGCAGCCATCCTGTCTCATGCATTGCCTGTGCAAATGCGACTTCAGCTTTGATTCCTTCTGCATTTGCCTCTTCAAAGTAAATCTGGCAAAAATTTTCTATGGAAGCAGCTCCGCCTTTTGCTAATTCTTCTGATGGATATGTAAAATCATTTTTGTTAGCGGTATCTTTATACATCCTAACCATCTGATCCACTGTAAGATTGGTGCTGCCTTCTATTTTATATAATGCAGTATTTGCATCGCCTACATAACATCCGTCTTCTCCAAAATATTTGCCATTCACCCATTCAGAACGGATCATAGCCCCATTACTGGTTTTAAAATAGTATAATTCCCCTTCTATTTTCTGTTCACCGGTCACCATACGACCGTCTTCACCATAGTATACTCTCCTGTTCGCATAGTCGTACCAGCCAGTTACCATGGCACCATTCCCTGTGCTAAAAAGATACCAGCTTCCATCGATTTTCTGTTCGCCTGTTACCATATGCCCCTCTGCATTATAGTAAACCGTTCTGTTTCCTAAGGTCAGAAACCCTGTAACCATGGATCCATCTTCCGAACTAAAGCAGTACCAGTTTCCATCTATCTTTTGTTCACCTTCTGCACGCTCCCCGGTCGGTATATAATAGACTTTTCTACCGCCATCCTCATACCAGCCTGTGACCATTCCTCCATTAGAAGTATTGAAAAGATACCATTTCCCGTCTATCTGTTTCTGACCAGTTACCATACGCCCTTCTTCGTCATAATATACCTTTCGGGCCGCATAATCATACCAGCCTGTAACCATTCCTCCATTTCCTGTATTGAACAGATACCAATACCCATCCAGCTTATACTCACCGGTTGCCATCTCGCCAGTCGGCTTATAGTATACCTTCCGATTTCCCAGGTTCTGCCAGCCTGTCTGCATCGCACCATTTAAAGTGCTAAACAGGTACCAGCTTCCGCTTATTTTCAATTCTCCGGTAGCCATTTCGCCGCTTGATTTATAATAAACCAAACGATTTCCATAATCATACCAGCCTGTGACCATCCCGCCGTTACTTGTCCCAAACAGATACCATTTGCCTGCTATTGATAATTCTCCGGTTACCATTTGACCTTCTGAATTATAATACACTCTCCTATTTGCAAAATCATGCCAACCTGTGACCATTCCTCCATTAGAAGAGCTGAAAAAATACCATTTTCCATCAATCTTCAATTCACCTATTGCCATTTCGCCAGAGGATTTATAGTATACTTTTCTGCTGTTAAATACTTTCCACCCTGTAACCATGGCTCCATTATTATCCGGGTCAAAATAGTACCAACTAGAACCTATTTTTTTCTCACCATAAACTTTTTGACCTTCTTCATAATAATATGTATTTCCATCGCTGTCCGTTTCCCAGTGCCCTTTACTAAGCCCCAGATACTTGGCAATTCCCGTGGCATCCGCAACACCAAGTCTTTTAAGTCCTTCTTCTGTCTTAAGAAAGCTATTTGCATCCCCGCTGTTGCTGATAAAAGCATGTTCCACGATCAATCCCGGAATCCCATATTCTTTACAGTATATCTGTACACCAAAATAATCGGAAATACTTCCATCATCATATATTTCGCCGACTGTTGTATTCTTACTGTAAATTCCTCTGTCAGCCAATCCCAATGCTGTCAACTCGTCTAAAATAGCTTGTCCAAGCGCGGCTCCGGAGTTCCCCACTTCTGGTTTCCAGCTCTTATTCGGGACAATAACTTCCGCTCCGTTTGCACTGGGGGATGTAGAAGCATTCAAATGGAAGCTGACAAATATCTGGGCTCCCGCTGCTGCTGCCGCCTGGACTCTCTTTTCAATACAGCCTACACCCCAAATTCCATGCGGGCACTCTGCACCGGTTCTAGTCATATATACAGTAACTCCTGAATACTGCTCCAATTCTGCTTTACAATAATTGGCAATTTTCAGAGTTAATTCTTCTTCGGCAAGTCCATTTCCTCTTGCCCCCGCATCCCACGCATCATGTCCTGGATCAAGCGCTACTACAATATTTCCAGAGCGGAGCGCCGTATCTGCACTGAAAGTGCTGATTCCATTTGCAGATGCAGTCTGGGCGCTGACTGTATTCAACGCATCGGCAATACTATCCTGAGCCTGCGCTAAACCATTTTCATCAATTGTAACTACCGAAGCTTCAACCTGAGACTGGTCTGCTTCGGACACAGTACTGTCATCTACGGGTTTAAGTTCCTCGATACCATCATATTCCTCATTGACGCCAAACTCAGCTTCAACTCCCACATCTTTTAATATAATGCTTTCAGTCTGACCATCGTAAAAATTCAAACTGACCGCATGATATGTACCTGTGTAGGAATCTCCTGTGTATTCCTTTTCAAACAAATACAAGTGATCTGTATGTCGTGCAAGTCCCCACTCTTCTCGGATGCCCGCCTCATCTTCAACCGTAAGCGTGACCGATTCACTCTCTGTGATCTCCCTGTCAAAAGAGAACACGATTCTTTGCGTTCCAGGTGTCTCCAGATACGGACTCTCAATATATACAAAATTGATTTCAGCTTTTTCCGGCTCTTCCATTGTTTCATCGGCAGCACTGTCCTCAGCTGATGCAGAAATATCATTTTCAATCTCAGGAACATCTGTTTCCTCATTATCAACAGGTGTATCCGCTATTTCTTCCGAAACCTCTTCTTCAGTTTTCCTATCGCTATCTGCCGCATCGTCCCGGATTTCTTCATTCCCGCTTGACATCTGTTCCTCACCTGCTGCAGTCATATTTGCAGTGACTCCGGTCTGATTCTGTTCTGTTCTCTGCGCATTGTCCGCGACAGTATCAGCCCCATATACAACCCCTGCGGGAATACTTCCCGCAACCATGCAGGCAAACAATATTCCGGCAATAAATCTCGGCATCTTCTTTCGCATTTTCCTGTTCCTCCTCTTACGTTTTTATCCAGTTCATCGGTTCTGATCAAAATCTAAAAAGTAAACTTTCCGCTGTATCCGTCAAGATCAGCTCCGTGTGATGTCTGGAAAGCCTGCCCTTCTTCCGTCAAACGAATCCCCTCGCATCCATATGCTTCAAGATATGTATTAATGATACATCCCACGATCTCCGTTTCTCCTGTTGTCCCCATACTCCGCACACGGTCACCGACAGCAGAATTGAAATCAAGATCCATTTTCTTTTCTGCTTCATTCACTGTCAGGCTCAGCAGTTCACAGTTTTCTGTCAGTATCCCGCTTTCTTTCAGTGCATCCCAGATATCATACTCATCACGAATTTCCACACTTTTACTCACTATCTCAGCAGTCTGATCATCGACATAATAAATCGACACTTTCCTGACAGTATCCACCACGTCACCTGCTGTCTTATCGCCTTGATCCCCCTGCTCTTCCAGGTCTGTCTGGTCTTGTGTTTCTTCATTGTCCGGCGTTTGGACTTCTTCATTTGTCTGTCCGTCTGCCTTCCCCTTATCCGAATCCCCGCTGTCACTCCCACTGCATCCTGTAAACAGGAAAAGTGTTAAACACATAACCAGAGTCATACAGATAAAGGAACGCCAAAATTTCTTCATATCATCCACCTCTTATACTTTATATAACTGTACCCACACCATAACATATTAATAATAACAACTAGCCTCTTCTATTTCAATGGGAAAATTTGTCCGCCATAGATCCGTCTTGCTTGGCATCTCCGCTTCATCTTCTCCCCGGCAGTTCAGATAGTCATTCTTGTACTCTTCCGAAATAATATTGATAATAAGCATTTTCCCATTATGTATTCTCAAAAGGCAGGAACGATCCTTCCTATCATTCCCGCCCTTATGCTCTCTTTAATTCAGTTGTTCACCCTCTGTCAATGTCCTTCCCTCTTCCACAACATTCGTCAGATGGATAATCTCATTCACAACCGTCTCATCCGGATAAATCACATACACCAGGTCATTAGGCATGGAGTACGGACAATCCTCTCCGTCAAATCCTGTCGCGGCAACAGACTGGATCGTCCATTCAGCCCCGGAACCCAACTGATACTTCACCAGAGAATTCAATTGTCCCTGCGTTACATTTGTCTCCACATCCTGGCTGACTTGATTAATTATACTATTCGCTTTCAGCAGCATAGTCGGAGACAGAGCCTTTTTCAGCATCGCAGTAATCACTGCCTGCTGATTCCTGCCTCGCTGGTTATCCCCGTCCACAAGATTATGTCTTTCACGGCAGAACGCAAGAGCCTGCTGACCATCAAAATGATTGTACCCTTCCTGTACCTGCATTTCGTATCCGGACTCCCATCCGGTCTCAAATGCATAGTCAGAATACACATCTACTCCGCCAAGAATATCCACAATCTTAATCAATGAACTGAAATTGAGCCGTACATAATAGTTGATATCAGTTTCATACAGTTCCCCAAGCGTTGCCATTGATGCATCAATTCCATATGTTCCCGCATGAGTCAGCTTATCATTCATCCCACCTGAGATTCCCGGTATAGGAACAAAATAATCTCTCGGCGTAGTGACAAGCAGTATCTGATGTGTAGTCGGATTCACAACCGCTATAATATTCACGTCACTGCGTTCAGAATCTCTGTTTTCTCCATCTCGTTCATCGCCATAGACATCGAGTCCACTGATATATACGGTAAATGGCGCCTTTGTCAGGCTGTCGTCTTCCTCTGAACCTCCAAAATCAAGCCTTGTCTCAATCTGATGCCTATATATGATACGGATCTGGTCACTGAATCCGTCAACTGTCTCATCCATCAGATTCGTATAAGACTGATTATAGACAATCGCCTGCACTTCTCCCGAGGTCAGCGCCCGTGCCTGTTCCTGGACCGACTCATATTCTGTCATATTGATATCTGCCCCAAGCTGATTCTGGATATCCAGAACCACTGCCTGCATATTATCTGCCCCCTGGGTAAATTGGACTCCAAAACTGTAATCCGCGGCATCTTCCAGAGTCTCTGCCGGATCATCCGCAAGGACAGCCACCACCATATTGTCTATCTTTACCCCGCCGCTTGTGATCATTGCGATCATATTATTGGTCTTCGCAACATAATACGTTCCCACAGCAAGCACAGCGATCATGAGCAGGCTGTACAGTTTCCCAGTAATCCCCCTTTTCTTTCTGGCCGCCTGTGATACAAAAGTGATACACCAAAGGAAAAAGAGGACCATCGCTACCAGTCCCAGATATTTCACAGGAAGCATATCCAAAAGAATAACAACTCCCATAAATGCCAGGCTGACTAACGCCTGAAGAACAAGGCAGAAATTTCCAAACCTATTCTTCTTCGGACGTATACTGCCTTTCCCTTTTTTACTGCTCTTTTGTCCGGTTCTATCGGATGTGCTGCGTCTTGTAGCCATTATCAAAAATCCTTTTCTTTCTTATCTTCCGCACCAGTGAGGGACTCTTCCTGTACACCCGTGTGATTCTCACTCGTACAGAGAGGACGGGTAAATCCCTTTCTCTATCAGGTTCCTCACTGCGCTCATCACGGCTTCACGATCCTCTTTGTATGTCACGCCAAACCACTGGTCTTCTGACTTAAGAACTTTTACGCTTACTTTTCCTTCCACAAGAAGGTCACCGATGATCGTCGGAAGCAGATACTCTGCCTTTAAATCTTCGGCAGAAGTATTTTTGAGAAAACGCTCAAATCCAGACTCCAGGATCTCGAAAAATGCCGGGGTGAGCCCCCACATATTCATGGACACAGGAGTGTTTCCATCAAGTGTCTTAACTCGATCCGCTTCACGGATAACAGCACAATCGCCGTCTTTCTCTATATTATGAGTTTCCGTGATTCCAGCAAGCATCCCCTGCCCGTCAACCGTGCAGATTCCTCTTGTCACCCCGCCGTTATCACTGAGCGTGTTTTTCAGTACAAAGCCGACCATACAAATCTGTATTTTACCAGTATCCGGAATACTTGTCAAATAATTGTATGCCTCGCGAAAGGCGCTTTTCCCATAATAATCATCCGCATTAATCACCAGGAACGGGATGTTGACCACATCTTTGCAGCAGAGAATCGCCTGCCCGGTTCCCCATGGTTTTGTCCTTTTCGGAAACTTTGTCTGATATTTTTCCGGGATATCATCCAGTTCCTGATAGACATAGTCTACATCTGCCTTTTTCTCTATCCGGTTTCCGATCACTTCTTTAAAATCCTTCTCAAGATCCTTTCTGATTACGAAAACGATCTTATCAAAGCCTGCCTCCAGCGCATCATAGATAGAATAATCCATGATGATCTCACCGCCCGGCCCGACCGGTGCGAGCTGTTTGATCCCTCCTCCGAACCGGCTGCCAATACCGGCTGCCATGATCACAAGTGCTGCTTTTGACATCCTCTTTTCCTCCTTTTCAGGAACACCTTATTCCTTTATATCCCGCGTATCAAGCCGTAAGATCTTACTCTCCAAGGCCATCCTCCACAAGCTGTATCATTGTATCAAGAGCATCCTCTTCGTCTGCGCCTTCACATATGATCTCTATCTCATCTCCACTCTTGATGCATGATCCAAGTACACTGAGCACACTCTTTGCATTCGCTGTCACATCTTCATGCCTGGTCTTTTTCAGGACTGTGATCTTACTGTCAAACTGCATCGCCGTCTTACAGAACAGTCCTGCCGGTCTGAGATGAAGTCCTGTCGGATTCTTGATCTTGACTTTCCCCTTTACCATCCGTATCCTCTCCTTATCGTGTTTTCATACAAATGTCTGTCTGAATATCCCGTACAGAGCTTTTCTATTCTTCTCCATCCTGGCTGCCCGGATTTTCTTCTGATGCTTTTTCCTCCAAAATAAGCTGTACCGACACCTGCCCGTCCTGACTGATCCCCGCGGGAAGATTCACCCTTACAGGGACGTCATATATCCCCGGTTCTTTATAGTCTCTGAGGTCAACTGAAACCGCATTGCTGATATCCAGCGTATCAAGCAGTGCTTCATCACCTGTAAAGCGGAGTGTAATCTCTGCATCCGGTTCATAGCTTACCTGAAGGTTTTCCGCCAAATTGTTGATCCTGATAGAACTTACCATAAAGTCAATGGAAAGCGTGCCCTCCTGTTCGATCTTAACAGTAACCTTAACATTTCCGGAATTCCCATCCACCAGGCTTACTCCTTCAGGGAGATATGGCGTGATATCCACTGTCATCTCCATCGGCTCGGAAGCGCCGCTGATGTCGATTACAGACGCCGGCACATCAATCTCTGTCACTTTGTCAATATCTTCGCTCTTTCCGCGGACCTGGACACTCTCCGGGGTACTGATGCAGCCGGTATATTTATAACCCTCTGCCGGGGAACCGGTCACATCAAATACTATCGGGATCCCTTTGACTTTAAGAACCTCTACCGAAACTGAAAGCCCGTTTTCACCCAGGTTGTTTTCAAGCTGTGTCTGATTCAGCTCATTTCCGTTTGCATCGTACAAAACAAGAGATGCCGGCAGCACGGAATCCTCTGAAACACCGCTTATATCATCCACCTGAGCCACCGCCCTGTCAACCTGCTCCAGTACAGACTCCGCTCCGGTTATAGTAACCTGATCCGGTTCCACAGACGTATCCCCCAGCATATAACCATCTGATAATTTTATGCCTTCTGTGTCTACTGTCAGCGACATGACCTTTTTCCCTGACTTTTCTCTCTGGATCGTCAGATTCCTGGGAATCGCCTCCGCTGTAATATTCTCACCGCTGAAGCCGTTTATCATGATCTCTATGGGCACAAGGCGTCCTGTTGAATCGATCTGTTTGATATCCGCTGTAGCAACGATATTCTCGCTGGTCAGCTTCTGGCGCACCTCACGGGTCGCATATACCACTACTGTGACCGTTTTGTCACCCTCTACCTGATATACTTCCCCGGCAGACGTTATAATATCTTCATTCAGAATCTGTACCGGTATATCCCTGAACGTACTGCTTCCTACCGGATTGTCAAAATTCACTACTATAAACCATAGGAATGCAGCAAAGATGAACGCAATGACTTTTAATCCTAAATTGGTTGTAATCTTATACTTTTTCATCTTCTGCGCCATCCTTTCCATATAGTAAATCTTTTCTGTTCAGACTTCCTATATTGAATCTGGCCCAGCATCTCTCTTAGTTCTTCGCGCTTGATCCCACGGGTGAGCCTGCCGCCCATAGCGGCAGAGACAAGTCCGGTTTCTTCCGAAACAACGATCACAAGAGCATCACATACTTCGCTCATGCCAAGAGCCGCCCTGTGACGCGTCCCCAGGTCTTTGCTGATAGACATATTATCCGAAAGGGGCAGATAACATGTCGCTGATGTGATCCTGTCCCCCCGGATGATAACAGCGCCGTCATGGAGCGGAGTGTTGTGCTCAAAGATATTGATCAGCACCTGTGAGGACACCTTACAGTCCAGCTCGATCCCCGTCATCTCGTACTCATTGAGGCGGATCGCCTGCTCTACCACAATGAGCGCTCCTGTGCACACGCTTCCCATCTCATAGCATGCCCGCACAATGTTGTCAGCAGTCTCGTCAGAAAAGCGTTCATTGTCCCTGTTTTTGTC
>CALWFS010000300.1 GCA_944377705.1 uncultured Mediterraneibacter sp.
CTATCGCCAAGCGGTAAGGCACAGGACTTTGACTCCTGCATTCGCTGGTTCGAATCCAGCTAGCCCAGTTTACCTGGGAAGCCGGGAAAGAAAATATGGGCGTGTAGCTCAGGTGGTAGAGCACTTGACTTTTAATCAAGTTGTCCGGGGTTCGAATCCCCGCACGCTCAGTGGCTGAGATGACGGAAACTCAATGCTCTGGGTTTCCGCTTTTTTCATTCAGTCATAAGCGGATATGGCGGAATTGGCAGACGCGCCAGATTTAGGTTCTGGTGTCCATGACGTGCAGGTTCAAGTCCTGTTATCCGCAGTTGGATTTTCCTCTTGCCTGTCCCGCGCATTTATTATATACTGGGGCAGTATGCAGTATCGCACATACGCGAGACAGGAGGGTGAAAAAGAAATGATCGAGAAAAAGATCAAGTTTGCGACATCGGGGCAGTTGATGAGTTTTTGCAATACATGCCAGAAAATGAAATCTGATATTGACGTGACAGATATATCCAACCGGAATTTCCGGATTGACGGGAAATCGCTTCTTGGGCTGATGTCTATCAAATTGGGACTTCCCATGAGAATGGTCGTTGAGGGTGAGGATGAAGAACTGGCACATGAATATTTTTCAAATTTTGAGGTCCAGGGATAAGGATTGACAAGAACAGATGTGGAGAAGAGGAACCGCAGGCGTTATGCCTGCGGTCTTTTTTTATCTTCCCGGGAAAAGGGAGAAAGAGTCCCCTTTTCATAATATTTCAGCAGAAAAAGCGCTGCGATTGATGCGCATAATTCCCCGGCCGGAAAAGAAACCCATACGCCGGCAGGTCCCCAGATCTTCGAGAGGATGAAGCTTAATGGGATCGTGATCATGAACTGCCGCAGAAGGGAGATGATCAGCGAGTTCCTGCCGTTGCCGAGAGCTTCGAAAGTACCGGAGTAAATGACACCCACAGAGGAGACCAGAAATCCGAGACAGATGATGCGCAGGGCATTGACACCTGCCTCCATAAGCTCTGCGTCTGCGTCAAACAATGCAAAGATATGCTCCGGAATGAGGAGGGACAGGAGTGTCCCCAGGAGCATGAGCGCTGCCGCGCAGACGAGGCTGTACCGGATGGCAGAGCGTACACGCTGTTTGTCTCCTGCGCCGTAATTGTAGCCAATGATAGGCCTCATCCCCTGGACGATCCCGTTGGCTGGCATGTATATAAAAGTCTGGAGCTTAAAATATACGCCAAGTACAGCCACATACACTTCGGAGAATACCGCAAGGATACTGTTCAGGATGCTGATGAGAACGGAGGGGAGCAGCATCATGATACTGGAAGGGATCCCTACGCCGTATATCTGGCAGATGATCTTCCGATCAAAACGAAGATGCTTTGCCTGGATGTGGATAGCGTAAGGTTTTCTGAGATATACGATGACATAGAGCGCAAAAGCACTGATCTGTCCGATCACAGTGGCAATCGCAGCGCCTGCGACTCCCAGCGCGGGAAAGCCTAAAAGCCCGAATATGAGGATCGGGTCAAGGATGATGTTGATCACACATCCCACGATCAGCAGATACATGGTGATCTTCATCTGCCCGATTCCCTGGAAGATCTTCTCGAAAGCTATCTGGAGAAGGGACCCAAAGGAAAAACACAGTACGATGTATGTGTAATCGCAGGAATCCTCGAGCACTGCCGGATTGTCCGTGAACAGAGAGAGAAAAGGCCGTGTGATGATAAGTCCGGCAAGGATGAATAGGAGACAGTGAAATACAGTCAGCCCGATGCCGATGGTGGCGGCGCGGTCGGCTTTTTCCTGATTTCCCGAGCCCAGATGGAGCGAGATGGCGGAGCTGATGCCGACGCCGATACCGACTGCTGCGGATACGATAGCATTCTGAAGAGGGTAGGCAAGGGAAACGGCAGTGAGCGCGTTTGTGCCCAGCCGTGATACATAGATGCTGTCCACGATATTATAGAGTGACTGGATGAGCATGGACAGCATCATGGGAACAGACATGGAGACGAGGAGGGAAAAGACCGGTCTTGTTTTCATAAAAGTATTATTTTCCTGCATTGGATAAGGATTCTCCTTTCATATGTTTTTGATGGATGTTGTATGAAAATCATTCGGTACAATAAAAAAAGCCATATGCCTGTTTGAATTCTGAAACAGGAAAACCATATGACTTTAATGCACTATTCTGTTTTGATTGATCTGCGGTGTTTATGATAGCACAATGCGTATGTGAAGTCAATTGCAGCCTTTGGTTTTGTGAGTGTTATCCGGATATAAGTGTTAAAACACCAAGGTGCTCCAGAAGGATTTTGATTCCAAGAAGTATGAGGATCACCCCTCCGGCAAATTCTGCCCTGGCTTTGTAGCGGGTGCCGAATACATTGCCGATCTTTACCCCGACAGAAGAAAGTGTGAAGGTAGTGGCGCCGATAAAAGAGACTGCCGCCAAAAGATGAACGTTCAGGAATGCAAAAGTGATTCCCACTGCAAGGGCATCAATGCTGGTGGCAACTGCCAGCAGGAACATGGTCCTGATATCTAAGGATTCATTTTCCTCTTCGCAGTCTCCTGAACAGGCTTCTTTGATCATATTGGCTCCGATGAGCGCCAGCAGGATGAAGGCGATCCAATGATCCACGGCTGTGATCTTATCCCGGAACTGGACGCCCAAAAGATAGCCGACAGCAGGCATCAGAGCCTGAAAACCACCAAACCACAGTCCCACGGTCAGCGTTTTTTTAACTGTGATCTTCGGCATGGCAAGTCCCTTGCAGACAGAGACTGCGAAAGCGTCCATGGAAAGCCCCACAGCGAGAATGAACAATTCTAATAATCCCATTATAGTCCTCCTTGGTAATGACGGAAAGTGTTCTGTGCTTTCCGCAGAATAAAAAAGCAGGTGCAGCACTGCACCTGTCAAAAAACATGTACAGTAAACACACTGTACATGAGTCTCATTATTTAAGATAAGCCAGGCTCCGCAGAAACCAGTATGTTGACTTACCACGCACAAAGACGCCAATTACTCCCTCACGAACTGATAATATGTTATCATTTAGAACGACTTATGGCAAGAAAAATTTTTGTTGAAGTCCACTGTATGCTGGGTAGAGAGTAAACTTCAGCTCCGACTGTTTTATTCACATTATTGACATATTTCTCTGATAAAATATAGAACAAAAACAAAAAACGCGCAGACAAAAAGAGGAGAGAGAGCATGGAAAATATAAAGATTCTTGTTGTAGACGATGAAAGCAGGATGCGAAAACTGGTAAAGGACTTCCTTACCCGCGAAGGCTATACGGTCGTGGAGGCAGGAGACGGCATGGAAGCGATGGATATTTTTTATGAAGAGAAGGATGTGGCTCTTGTGATCCTTGATGTGATGATGCCAAAGATGGATGGATGGCAGGTGTGCAGGGAGATCAGGGAGTCTTCGAAAGTGCCGATCATCATGCTCACAGCGCGCTCGGAGGAGAGAGACGAGCTCCAGGGATTTGAGCTGGGCGTGGATGAGTATATTTCTAAGCCGTTCAGCCCGAAGATCCTTGTAGCGAGGGTTAATGCGATCCTGAGGCGGGCTCTTGGCAATGCGGGCGGAGATGTGATCGAGGCTGGCGGTATCGTGATCGATAAGGCGGCCCATATCGTGAAGATCGATGAAAAACCTGTGGAACTAAGCTATAAGGAATTTGAACTGCTGGCGTATTTTGTGGAGAATCAGGGAATCGCCCTGTCCAGAGAGAAGATCCTGAACAATGTGTGGAATTACGATTACTTCGGCGATGCTCGGACGATTGACACGCATGTGAAAAAACTGCGCAGCAAGCTGGGGGATAAAGGTGAATACATCAGGACCATCTGGGGAATGGGGTATAAATTTGAAGTAGACTGATCTGAGGTGATGATTCATGAAATACTCAATCCGAAGGCAGATAACTGCCATTTTTATCGGGGTCCTGGCCTTTATCCTCGGAGCTGTGCTGGTCATTAATAATGGCTTTTTGGGCACATATTATCTCACCAATAAGTCTAAGGAACTGTTGCGCACATATACTGAAATTGACAGGATGTTTGCAGAGAATAAGGTGACGGAGACGTCATCTGTCAATAATATCCTGGTGCGTACGGAAAAGGCAAATGTAGATCTTGTGGTTGTCAATGCGGGGGGAAATGCTGTGCTCAGCACGCTTGGAACAGAGGATCCCCGTTTTAAGGAGATGACAGTCGGACTGCTGATGGGAATAGCTGGCGTCAATGTGTCAGATGTGATCAAACAGGAAGATAATTATACGATCTACCGTGATAATGCTCAGGGAGTGACCGGTGATGTAGAGTATCTGAAAATGTGCGGACGTCTGTCTGACGGCTCCTGGTTTATCATGCAGAGCCCGCTTGCGAGTATTCGGGAGAGCGCTTCTCTGGCGGGCCGTTTTCTGATCTATCTGGGTGTCATCGGTATTATTTTCGGAGGAGTGCTCATATGGCTGTTCTCCCGCAGGATCACGCAGCCGGTGATGGAACTGGCAAGGCTGTCGCAGGAGATGGCAAACCTGAATTTTGAGGCAAAGTATACGCGGAATGGAGAAGATGAGATAGGCGTACTGGGCAGAAATTTCAACAGGATGTCCGCCCAGCTTGAAAAGACCGTATCCGAATTAAAGAGCGCGAATAATCAGCTCCAGAAGGACATCGAGCAGAAGGAGAAGATCGAGGATATGAGGAATGAGTTCCTGGGCAATGTTTCCCATGAGCTTAAGACCCCGATCGCTCTTATCCAGGGCTATGCGGAAGGGCTTAAGGAGGGGGTCAATGATGATCCGGAGAGCAGGGAGTTTTACTGTGACGTCATTATGGATGAAGCGGGTAAGATGAATGTGATGGTCAAGAACCTTCTTACTTTGAACCAGCTTGAATTCGGAAATGATGAGGTGCAGTTTGACCGTTTTGATATTGTAAGACTGGTGAAAGGTGTGATCGCAAGCTGTGAGATTCTCGTGCAGCAGGCTGAGGCGGCAGTGGACTTTATTGCAGACGACTGTCTTTATGTCTGGGCGGATGAGTTTAAGACAGAGCAGGTCGTGCGCAATTATCTCACGAATGCGATCCATCATGCAGAGAATGAGAAGCGGATAGAGGTGCGTATCATTTCGGAAAATGGGAAGGCGAGAATTTCGGTGTTTAACAGCGGCAGGCCGATCCCGGAGGAAGATATCCCTAAATTGTGGGATAAGTTCTACAAGGTGGATAAAGCGCATACAAGAGAGTACGGGGGGAATGGCATTGGTCTGTCTATCGTAAAGGCTATCATGGAATCCTTCCATCAAAAGTATGGGGTAAAGAACTTTGAGAATGGAGTGGAGTTCTGGTTTGAGCTGGATGCGAAAACCAGCGGCTGTCTGCCGGAGGGAGAAAAAGGAAACGAAGGCGCCGGTTCGGAGGATTAGCGGAGAGAGAAATGCTTCTTTACATTAAAGCGGAAATGCGCTAAAATATCCGTAATAAGATGTTTTACAGGCATACGGCATGCCGGCTGTGAGCAGTGGGCATTGCGTATGCCTGAATTGTTATCTGGGAGGAAGAGAACCATGTATGAAAAAATATTCGACATTGTGCAGTCAGTGGACGATTTCGTGTGGGGATGGTGGATGATCATCCTGCTTCTGGGGACGCATTTGTTTATGACAGTGCGCACGGGATTTATCCAGAGAAAATCCATCACAAAGGGGATTCCGCTTTCCGTGTCCCGGGAAGACGATGCGGACGGCGAGGTCAGCCAGTTCGGCGCCCTTACCACAGCGCTTGCTTCCACCATCGGCACGGGAAATATTATCGGGGTGGGCACAGCAATCGCCCTGGGAGGACCCGGAGCTGTGCTCTGGTGCTGGCTTACCGGTGTATTTGGCATTGCTACGAAATATGCAGAATCGCTGATTGCAGTTAAGTACCGCGTAAAGACTGCGGATGGACGCATGCAGGGCGGCGCCATGTATGCCCTTGAGCGGGGGCTGAATATGAAATGGCTGGGCATGATCTTTGCTGTGTTTGCCGGATTTGCATCCTTTGGGATCGGATGTGCGACCCAGGTAAATGCGATCGCTGAAGTGTGCAACGAGAACCTGGGAATCGAGCCGTGGATCGTGGGGATTATCGTGGCTGTCCTCACCGCGTTTGTAATCTTCGGGGGCATCAAGAGTATTGCCAATGTGTGTGAAAAGCTGGTGCCCTTCATGGCAATCTTCTATGTGGTGGGCTGCCTGATTATCCTTGGGATCAATTATGATTATATCATTCCAGCGATCAAGACGATCTGCCGTCTGGCATTTACGCCGGGCGCGGCGGCAGGGGGGCTTGTCGGGACCGGTATCCGTTATGCCATGCAGTATGGTGTGGCAAGGGGACTTTTTTCCAATGAATCGGGTATGGGTTCCGCGCCTATCGCGGCTGCAGCGGCAAAGACAAAGAACCCGGTGCGCCAGGCGCTTGTGTCTTCCACCGGAACATTTTGGGATACAGTAGTTGTCTGCCTGATGACAGGGCTTGTGCTTGTGTCAACGATTATGAAAAATCCTGCGATCAACGCAGACCAGATCGCAGACGGCGGTGAACTTACAACTCTTGCTTTCGGGCAGATCCCGTTTTTCGGACCGTTCATCCTTGTTGTCGGTATTATTTCATTCGCATATTCTACGATCCTTGGCTGGGCGTACTATGGAGAGAGGTGCGTGGAATATTTTGCGGGGAAGAAGGGATTGATCCCATATCGTGCCCTTTATATCGCTGTATCTCTTATCGCTCCGGTACTTGCCCTGGATCTGGTATGGAAGATCGCGGATATCCTGAACGCATTGATGGCGATCCCGAACCTGATCGCGGTATTGCTGCTGTCGCCGGTCATTGTGAGGGAGACGAAAAAATATATACATAACCTTGATGCAGTGGATGATACGCCTGTGCCTGTCGTAAAGACAGGCGTCGGGAAGGAGGAAGGAAGATGATCGCAGTCATTGATTATGATGCGGGAAATATCAGGAGTGTGGAAAAAGCCCTGCTCTTTTTGGGAGAGCAGGTGCGTATTACAGGTGATGCAGAGGAGATCCTGAGCGCGGATAAAGTGATCCTTCCCGGTGTCGGGGCGTTTGGCGATGCAATGGAGAATATCCGGAGAAGAGGGCTTGAGACAGTAATCCATGATGTTGCAGAGAGCGGAAAGCCTTTCCTGGGGATCTGTCTCGGCTTACAGCTTTTGTTTGAGCGCAGTGAAGAAGCGCCGGGCGTGAAAGGACTTGGGATTCTGAAAGGCGGGATTCTGCGGATTCCGGAGACAGAAGGCATGAAGATCCCTCATATGGGATGGAATTCCCTGCATCTGCAAAATAACGGGAGACTGTTCAGGGGGATTAATGAACAGTCTTATGTGTATTTTGTGCATTCTTACTATCTGAAGGCAGAGGATGAGGAGATTGTCAGAGCCACTACGGAATATTGTACGCATATCCATGCTTCAGTGGAACAGGGCAATGTGTTTGCCTGCCAGTTCCATCCTGAGAAGAGCAGTGATGTGGGCCTGCATATCTTGAAAAATTTCGTGGAACTGTAAGAGGAGGCGGAGCATGTTTACAAAAAGGATCATTCCCTGCCTGGATGTGAATGCGGGGCGTGTTGTAAAAGGTGTGAATTTTGTTGATCTGAAAGATGCGGGAGATCCGGTGGAGATCGCGAAGGCGTATGACAAAGCGGGAGCGGATGAGCTGGTATTCCTTGATATTACCGCTTCTTCGGATGAGCGCGGGACAGTGGTCGATATGGTCCGTCAGGTGGCAGAGTGTGTGTTTATCCCATTTACCGTAGGCGGAGGTATCCGAACTGTGGATGATTTCCGCGCCATACTCAGAGAGGGCGCGGATAAGGTTTCCATCAATTCTTCAGCCATCAATACACCGGAGCTGATCAGTGACGCGGCGGATAAGTTCGGGAGCCAGTGTGTTGTTGTGGCAATTGACGCTAAGAAGAGGAAAGACGGGGCTGGATGGAATATCTATAAGAATGGCGGCCGCATCGACGTGGGGATCGATGCCATTGAGTGGGCGCGGAAAGTGGAGCGGCTCGGCGCCGGCGAAATCCTGCTCACAAGCATGGACTGTGATGGGACAAAGGCGGGCTATGATCTTGATTTGACGCGCGCGATCGCAGAAAATGTTTCGATCCCGGTGATCGCATCGGGCGGCGCAGGAAAGCTGGAACACTTTAAAGAGGCACTGACAGAGGGAAAGGCAGACGCGGCTCTGGCTGCATCTCTGTTCCATTATAAAGAGCTGGAGATCCGGCAGGTGAAAGAATACCTGAGAAAAGAAGGAGTGCCGGTAAGATTGTGAAAAAACTGTGAACGGGGTCAGACCCCTTTTCAAAGGGATCTGACCCCGATGGGATGAATATTCTGAAAATTTAAGGAGAGAACTATGGCAGGACTTAACGGAGACTGGTATGAAGCGCTGAAAGGAGAGTTTTCCAAACCATACTACAAGAAACTGTTTGAGACAGTGAACCAAGAATACAGGACAAGGCTGATTTTTCCGCCGGCGGAGGATATTTTTAATGCGTTCCACCTGACACCCCTTAAGGAGGTAAAAGTAGTGATCCTGGGACAGGATCCGTACCATAATAACGGTCAGGCGCATGGGCTGTGTTTTTCTGTGAAGAAGGGGGTGGAGATCCCGCCGTCCCTTGTGAATATCTATCAGGAGCTTCACGATGACCTGGGATGTACGATCCCGGATCACGGCTGCCTGACAAAATGGGCGGAGCAGGGAGTGCTTATGCTCAATACCGTGCTGACTGTGAGGGCGCATCAGGCGAATTCCCACCGGGGGATCGGGTGGGAAGAGTTTACGGATGCCGCGATCATGGCGCTCAACAGCCAGGACCGTCCCATCGTATTTATTCTGTGGGGCAGTCCGGCGCAGAGAAAGAAAGCCATGCTTAATAATCCGAAGCATCTGATTCTGACAGCGCCTCATCCGAGTCCGCTGTCTGCGTTCCGGGGATTCTTTGGCAGCAGGCCATTCAGCCAGACGAACCGGTTCCTGGAGGAGCATGGGATCGAGCCCATTGACTGGCAGATCGATTAGAAAAAAACTTGCAATTTCGGATGAAGAGAGGTATAATTCTATACATGCCGAACGCAGATGTAGTTCATCGGTAGAACACCAGCTTCCCAAGCTGGGGAGGCGGGTTCGATTCCCGTCATCTGCTCCAGAGGGAAATTAGTCGAACTAATCGACTTCTATATATAAAGGTTAATTTCGGTTAACCTTTTTTTGTTTGCTCGAAAGGAGTTGATTAGTTATGCAGATAATAAAGGAAAAGTTAGATATTGATGAAACTCTAAATAAAAGAATTAATAATCTACTTAAGTTTGTTAATATTAAGTCAAAACTTATAAATGGAAATATTATTCATATTTCAAAAACAAATCTTGCTTATATTGAACCGCATAAATTAATTATTAATGAAATAACTTATTTATTCTTTAATAATTGTGAAAATGTTTATATTAATACTCTTGAACAATCTATATCATTAAATGAATTGGAAAGGCACATTAAAGCAAATAAAATAAATTAATATAGTTTTAAAACACTTTTAAAATACTATTTAGTTTACTTTTGAAATACTAAATTCACACTATTTAGTTTATTGCAAAAATACTGTCAAGTTCTATAATATTATAAAATACCTAAATTATGAAAGGAGTTATGAAAACAAATGAAAAATGCGGCAATATATTGTAGAGTATCTACTGAAGACCAAGTACGTGAAGGATATTCTCTAGGTGAACAATTAGATAAATTAAAAGATTTATGTAAATTTAGAAATTACAAAGTTTATGGTGTCTATGAAGATGCAGGAATTAGTGCTAAGGATATGGATCATAGACCAGAATTTAAGAAAATGCTAGAAGATGTAAAAAATAAAAAGGTAAATGTTATAGTATCTTATAAATTAGATAGATTAACACGAAGTGTTAGAGATTTAGAAACATTAATTAGTGAACTTGAAAAATATGATTGTAGTTTAGAATGTGCAATGGATGACATAAATACTTCAACTGCTAATGGCAGATTTTTCGTTAGAATGTTAACAGTCTTATCTCAACTTGAAATTGAAAGAGTATCTGAAAGAACTAAATTTGGTTTAGTAGGTGCAATTAAAGATGGGCATATACCAGTTAGAAAAACTTTAGGTTTTATGAGAGATAATAAAAAATTAATTATTAATCCCAATGAATCCGATATAGTATTAAGAATATTTGATTTATATTTAAAAGGTAATAGTTATCAAAGAATTGCTAATATCTTTAATAAAGAAAATGTATTAAACAAAAAGTGGTATGATACAACCATATTAAAAATTTTGTCTAATCCCCTTTATAAAGGGGATTATATAAGCGGTGGTAGAACTGGTACTCCTGTTCTTTATGAAGGCGTTGTAGAGCCAATAGTTAGTAAAAAAATGTGGGAAGAATGTCAAGTTCAAACAAGAAAAAACACAAGAAATTACACCCGAAGAAACGATTATATATTTTTTCAAAAAATAATGTGTTCTAAATGTCATAGAATTATGGCTTGTAAAGCACCCGGTGGAAGCAAAAAGAAATATATTTATTATAAATGTGATAAGTGCAAAACCAGTATTAATGAAAATAAGTTAACCACTCTTTTAGTTGATGAAATTGCTTCTATTATAGAATATGATATTACAGTTAAAAAGTTTTTTGCCCCACTTTTAAAACATAAAGTAGAAAACGCCAATGAATTATTAACTAAAGAAATAAATTCATTAAAAGATAAGCTTATTAGATTAAAAGATGCTTATTTAAATAATATTATTAGTATTGAAGAATATAAAAATGATAAAAATAATTTAGAAAACAAAATTAGACAAATTGAAGAAAAGCAAAAAGAAGAACGAGAACTAGATAAATATAATTTTACTTTTGAGGATATAATGTTGAAAAGAGATTTAGTAAACTTTATCATAATTAACACCATCCTTTCTTTTAGGATGATTTCTATGTACTTCCAAGCCCTATGGGAGTTCGGAACACAAAAAAATCAATCCAAACGGATTGATTATATGTTAAGTTCAAACATAAAAGTTCGAACAGAAACGTCACTGGAGCATAAGAGAACCACGTTTGGAAATCGCAATAAAGATTAATTCCTAACATTAGTTTAACATATTTTTGTGATAATATATAGAATTTTTCAAAAATATTACTAAAATATTAAAATTTTTTTAAGAGTTTAAAAAGTTTAATATTTGCAAAAATTAATACACAATTATTTTTTGCTGTTATATAGAAATTATGATATACTAAAAAGGGAGTGATATATATGGACATAACCATACCTATTATTTTAATATTTTTAGGTGGTTCAATTGTATTATGTAAATTAGACATTAAAAAAAGAAATTTAAAAGGAAGTAAAAAAGTTATAGCTATTATTTCTTATTTATATTTTGGTAGTATGATGACATTGTTTTTTTGGTTTGCAGCTATTAATTATTTAATCTCAATATTAATATTTATGCATTTAGTTATGATTATTATGCTATTTAATTTAAAGGAAAGAAAATCAATATTAATGATAGATATATTAGTAATAACTATACTGTCTATTATATTTTGTATACTTAATCTTTTAAAAGTAACATCATATAATAATTATTTATTGTTGTTTATAGGAATATGTATTTATTTATTACCGGCTTTAGGTTATTTTGATAGAAGATATTATTTAACTGAAAAGATGAAAAGATGCACTAAGGAAATTGATGCAACTATTATTAAAGTTACTAAATCTTATGATGATGGAGAATACCCACATCGCAAAATATATATACCTACATTTTTATTTTACCTAGATGGTAAAGAATATACATTTATAGATAGTAAAGAAATTTACTCTTATAAAAAATTTATTGTAGGAAGTAAAGTAAAATTATTTGTTAATCCAAATGGAATTAAATTTAATCATCCTAATGGTTCAGATGATATATTTTTTCCTATTAGTCAAAATGAAAGAAATAACGTTTTTGCAATGTATGTTTGGTATATAATTACTATTATTGTGTTTTTAATTATCGTTTTATCTAAAATATTAAATTAAAAATGTTTTAGTAATATTATGGTAAATAAGTAATTTTTTTATAGCAAAAATTTTTGCTTTATTAATTATTTTTTTCTATTTTAGTGTGCATTTTTGTGTACACGATTTTTTAACTTTTTTTAAAATTTGTGTACATACTTAAGGAACCAAAAAAAACAGGATAAGTGTGTCTGACAAAACAACTCCCCAGTGGGGAGTTAGCCCTATTTATAAGGGTTTGTAATCTTTTTTATTGTCCGACATTTTTATTATTGTCTGATTTATGTCATACTATATTTTTAATAAAAATGCCTAAAAAAGGCTATTTGTCAGACAAAAGTATAACAAATTTGGCTATTTTTTATAGTAAAAATACCCCCAAATGTACATCATTTTCCAAATTTAAATTTCATTTTTTTGATTTTAATGTACATTATTTTCAAAAAAAATTTAAAATTTGTGTACATCATTTAATAGTAAAATTAGGTATCATCACAGGTATAGGATGTACAGGGATTTCTATAACTCCGTATTTTGTTATCGTTTTAAAGTTATTATTATTAATTATTGGAATTATTTTTAACGGTTCATTAAATCGATTGCTTCTATTATATTTTAATTGAAACTGGTTATCATTAATTTCTTCTTTTTCTACTTCTTGATAATCAATTGGATAATATAATTGTAATTTTTTAATATATTTTTTTATTTCATCTTTAGTCATTGGTGCACAAGTTTCTATTTGAATATTATTATCATTAGCAGATACTTCCTTATAACAATTAATTGCTTTAGCATTAAATAGGTTTGCATATTCTTCAATAAATGTTTTTCTAAAATTTATTTGTTTTATTTCTAAATTGTTATTATCTTTTTTAATAACTTCTATTGAATCAATGTAATCCATCATTATGAAATATAGTTTTAGGAGTTGATCATTAACATAAATTTGAATTACTTTTATGGGGTAATTCATTTTTTAGTTAAAACCATATCAAAACACACTAAAAAATGGTATAATTAGGTTATCAAAAATTAACATACAAATAGTGATTATTGAGAGGTGAGAAAAAAATGATTAAGACAATCGGAAAAGTAATTGAAGTTTTTGTACCAAAGCAATATAAGAATGGTAGCTTATTAGATATTATGGATAGAACAAAAATTGGATTTAAAGTGATGACTGATAACGGAATAAAAGAAATTATACAGGAACAAAATGAATTTAATGCAAAAATTATGAAAAATGATTTAGTGGCTATTATAAAACAAACTATATCTGATAAAGATTTTGTTGATATTGAACTATATGAAGGTGATGAAAATGACTAATAATGAATTTCAAAAAGTTGGTTTGTATGAACATAATGCTAATAGTTATAGAATAGTAAGAAAAGCCTATGAATCTGGAAAAGATATTGTTGGAATAGTACATGCTACAGGAACTGGTAAATCTTATAATGCACTTCAACTCGCTTATGACAATAAAGATAAAAAAATTGTATATGTAGTACCATCTAATGGAATAATTGAACATATTAAAAAAATTATAGAAGATAACCCTAATTTAGATATGAGAAGAGATTTTTCTAATTTAGAATTTAGGACATATCAAAGTTTTATATCATTAGATGAAGAAGAAATAGCAAGTATTGATTGCGATTTATTAATTCTTGATGAGTTTCATCATATTGGTGCACCCATTTGGGGAGCAAGAGTTAATACAATGATAGAGACTCACCCTAATATGAAAATATTTGGTATGACTGCTTACACAGTAAGAGATCGTGGTACATCCTATGAAAGAGATATGGCTAATCCCGATACTGATGAATTATTTTCGAGAAAAATAGAGAGTAGATATGACTTGTGTGATGCAATGATAGATGGAGTGCTGCCTAAACCTATATATAAAAGTGCATATACTAATTTAATTGGATTAGAGAGCAAATTAGAAGAAAGAGTACAAAAACTTAATGCATCAACCCGTGAATATCAAGAATATATGGCTATTTTATTAGATGTAAAAAAAAGAATACATGAAGCACCCAGCATTCCTAACATTTTAAGAAAAAACATTAAACCAAATGGTAAATATATTTATTTCTGTCCACCTTGCTCAGAAGAAGGAACAAATGATATTGAAACTATTAAGAAACAAGCAATAGCACTAGGTGATAATTTTGTTAAACAGATAGGAAATAATTTGACACTTATTGATAAAATTATTAAATTAGCAGTTAGTTATAGTGAAAAAAATTGTTAAAACTATTCCATAAATATTAAAATCATGGTATATTATTGTTAGCAACGGAAGATTATATGTACTCTTTCGTTATTGTGAGTGAGTTGTAGATATCTACGACACTCGCTCTTTGAAAAGCCCGTTTTTACGGGCTTTTTTTGAACTTGGTAATCATGAGGTAATCAAAAAGGTAATCAAACATATGATTGCCATAAAAATACAAGAAGGAGGAAATCTTGTGCATATGCATTTCCCGTAAAATCCTTCTTAATTCGAAATGTTGGGAAAACAAAATAATGATATACTATAAGCCTGTCGGATACAAAATATCTGGCAGGCTTTTTATAAAGGCTGATCCGTATCACTTTGAATATATTTGCAGATGTTCTGAACATCACAATTCAGAATACGGCAGAGATCATTCAGAGTTGTTGTGTTTATAGGCTTATTCTTTCGCAGCTTATCTAATGTAGAACTGGAGATATGGTGCGTATTGATCAATGTATATGTTGATTCATTTGATTTCTTTAATGTTTCCCAGAAAGGACTATAATCAATCATGTCATACCTCCTCGTAATTAAAGGATAGTATGTAGTTATTTTGTTGACTATAGTCGCTAAAGAGACTATAATTTATAAAAATAATAAGTGTAATAATGTTCCAAATAATGGGAAAAGAATTGATGCATGAAAAAAGGATTACTGTTATTGAAAGTAGTAATCCTTAATGCTTATCTTTTGATCTGCCTACCAGATAATCCAGAGAGACGTCATAATAATCGGCTAACTTAATGAAGACTTCTATTGGGATATTGATCTTTCCTAACTCGTATTTAGAATAAGTGGTCTGCTTTATATTCAGATAATCAGCAATCTCCTGCTGTGTCTTATCATTATCTTCACGGAGATTCCGGATATTTTTAAATACCATGTCTTATATCCTTCCCTCAATTTTTCTTCATTATAGGAAAGTCTCGACGCGACTATTAAATTTTAGTCTTATTACGACTATATTTACTTCGAGGATGATTTTAAGAATGACAAAAAGGAGAAAATACATATCAGCCTATTAGGAGATGACCACAAAAATGGAATGGACAGAAGAAAAAATTAAACGTTTTGAAAAATTTATACTGGGCGATGATATGGATTTCTATGAGGAATATACGATCCACCTGACGGATGAGGAACAGAAAAAATTCTTCGCAGAAAATCCGGATTTTATGTCTGAATATCCGATCAGCCGCGATAAGATATATTTACTAAAAGACCCTATATACAGAGGTCTGATGCGGGAAATCAAGCATTATGAAAATAACACAGGAGATGAATAAAAGTATCCTGACAGGAAATCTCACTTTATAAGTCTGTCAGGAGGTTCATAATTTTTACGATGTTAGAATACTATCCTGCCCTGCCTTTTCCTGCTTATTCTCCGCATCGGTGTTTCTCCTTTCCGCTGTCCCGCCTTTTTCGGTGACAGAACAGTAATTGAGGTATTGTTTCGGTATCATTCTTTTCATTTTCGCCTATCGCCATAAGGCTTTTTGACGGCAGTTATCATCGGTTGAGGTTTATCTTGTCTGCAGTACAAAACGACGGTTTGGTACTGTTTCAGTATCATTTTAAAACGATTTATCTGGGCTACCTCCCGAATCCAGGAGAATACGAATAATCTGACTTATGTTTCAGTCTCTTCCTTCTCATGAATCCTCTTTTCTTTTTTGTTACGCAGTAACATCACAAATGGAAGAGCCGGCAGTCTTGTCGGGATTTTCCTTTTGTGCTGCGTCTCACTTTCCAGTGAATGTTAATATCTGCTAAAGAAGCAGATCATCGAGGGTATGGGGAATCGAAATCCCAGGCAAGAGCACTACTCTGGAATACACGATTGTGTATTACGTAGTGGATCTTGCTCTTAGAAATCCCCATCAAGATCACAACCCCAAAAGGGAAGAGCAAATTCATAACATGGATTTCGGTATTACCGGGGTGGATCTTGCTCTTATGAAAATCAAACTCTTTCATTTAATGAAATTGGGTAGAGAGAAAATATAGCCAAGAGTAGAAAAAGATGAAAAAAACATCTAAATTGAGTTTGCAGAAATCTATAGATATTGTGATTAGTTGGAAGTATAATCAGAGTACAATAGGAATTTATAGAGTTGATAAATTCCGACTTTCCGGGCAATTGATTATACTGTGAAGTGATAAAAGATAAATAGTAGGAGAATATTGATATGAAGAATATACGAAAGTTTTCTATTTTTATAAGCTCTACCTATGAAGACCTTAAAAAAGAAAGACAGGCATTGGTAGCTGTAGCGCTAGAGAATAATCTTATCCCTGTAGGAATGGAGCAATTTCATGCTGCTCCTACAAGCCAATGGAATGTTATAACAAAGATGATTGATGAGTGTGATTTTTACCTTCTTGTTATTGGAGGGCGGTATGGATCAATCGATGAAGAAACTGGTATAAGTTACACGGAGAAAGAATACCAATACGCAAAAACTAAGGGACTACCAGTGCTTGTATTGATTAAGGATCCTTCAGTTATTACTGAAAGTGAAAAGGATACTGGAGACGGCAAATATGATAAAATGCAAAAACTCGATGAGTTCAGAGAGAGAGTTAAAAATGATAAAAATACTGTTGATTTTTTCACGGATCTAAATAGTTTAAAATATGTGGCATCACCGACATTTAGGAATGCCATTAATTATGTTGATGATAATGCTGGATGGGTTCGATATCGAGATATTGTAGATGTAATCAATGAAGAGGCAGAAGGACGGAATAAGGCCAATGCTGAACTTGTAGAGCATCAACAGAAAATGTTAGAAGATATGAAAGAGGTGTTTGCTCAATTTGGCAGTAGACTTACTGAGTTAGAGAATAACCAGTTAACCTGGGAGGAAATTCCCACGGCAACGAATGAGGATATCAATAAATTGTTTCGGGTTGAAAATGAGACATTACATATTGGAAATCCAGAAGGAAATAAATCAGTTGTAGGACAAGATGCTGTTGGCAATATTCCTGTGGAATCGGCTTTTTTGTTAGTGTATGCGGCTGATGGTGATGGTCAAATCATAAAGATACAGACACTTGACTCGCCTGCTCAGATTTTTACATCAGGTAAGCAGTTTATGG
>CALWFS010000301.1 GCA_944377705.1 uncultured Mediterraneibacter sp.
GATTCAAATATAACACAAAGTGAGCCGGTCCTCGCTTTTTAAATATTCAGTTGTAACACATGTATTGTAATCCTACAATGATAATTTAATCTGATAGTAAAAATTTCTTGATAAATTAAAAAAATAATGATATTGTAAAAAAATACAAACAAAACATTATTTAGAATTAAAGGGGATAAATATCAGTATGGATATCGTTAAAGTGATTTCATTAAAAAAGAAATATGTAAATGGCAATATTGAAGTTAATGCTATAAATGGCATTGATCTGAATATAAGAGAAGGCGAATTTCTGGCTATTACAGGACCTTCCGGGAGTGGCAAGTCGACGCTGCTAAATATAATCGGTGGAAGTGAATTTCCTACGGAAGGGGTAGTAGAAATAAAAGAAAGAGTCCTGTCTTCGATGAACGATGAGGAATTAACCGTATTCAGAAGACGCAATATAGGATTCATTTTTCAAAAATTTAATCTTATTCCCTATTTGAATGTCTATCAAAATATTGTTCTTCCGCTGGAGCTTGATCATGCAGATATTGATTCTGAATTTGTAAAAGAGCTGACTGATGAGCTGGGAATCAGTGATCAGATATTTAAAATGCCGGATGAACTATCAGGAGGACAGCAGCAAAGGGCTGCAATAGCAAGAGCATTGGTTACACGCCCGGCGATTGTTCTGGCGGATGAGCCGACGGGAAATCTTGATTCTGAGAACAGTGAAAAGGTGATTTCATTGTTAGTGGACATGGCAGAAAAATATAACCAGACCATAGGGATGGTAACGCATAATATCGATATCGCACATAGAGCTGATCGTATGATCCGGATCGAAGATGGGAAAATTTCGGATGAAAGGCAGGACAACTATGGGGATGAAAGATAAGGAAGTAACTGAATTAGCGAAAGCTAATAGTAAATGGGATTACAAAAAAGTAATTATATTATCTGTTGCAGCCGCCATTTCCGTATTTGTCCTTTTCTCGGCGTTCAGCATAGCGAAAGGGAAAATAGACGCTGACACTGTAAAAAACATTCGGGAATCAGGGAACGCTGTTGCAGTTTATTTAGAGAATGCCGAAGAAAGACAATATGATCAGATGATATACCCGGACTATGGTGAGGATTATGGCTGGGAATAGAGTATAGGGGATTGGAATCAGGAAGGGGAATTTTTAGCATCGTGTAAGGTTATTGATCAAACTGTATGGGAAAAAATGATCAAGCCTGCCTGTGACCATATAGTCGGCAATTATCCAAAGTCTGAAAATGACATTATGCTATCCAGAAGACTGCTGAATAAAATCGGTATTTCAGATCCGGAACCAGGCATGAAAATATCAGTCCGGATTTTATTTAAGAACTGGTCAGTTAACGGAGGAGAAGAACTTACAGAGGAATTCGTTTTATCGGGATACTATACTGATTATACCGACAGTTCTTTTTATATTCCAACAGCATATTTCTCTGAGAAATATCTGGATATGAAACAAATCCCACGGTTTCCCGCAAAACTTGCCCTCACAGTTAAATCAAAGTTTTTTAGCAGTGATCAATTGGAAAAATGGCTGTATCGAGATATTGAGTTGGACAATGCGCAACAGCAGTTTGCTGCAAGTGATTCGGCAGGATTGAAATCTATGACGCAGTTCATAGGTGGCTATGGGGCAGCGCTATTATGTTCGATTATATTATTGGCGAGCGTCTATTTATTAATATATAATGTGCTTTCCATTTCGCTGGCAAAAGATATGAATCATTTCGGGCTGCTGATGGTTATTGGACTGACCCGCAAACAACTTAAGAAAATGGTGTTTCGACAAAACATGATAATATTGCTGCCCGGGATCCTGGGAGGGCTTGTTTTAAGTATCTTAGCTGGGATATTTGTTTTCCCGAGGCTGTTTGAAAATTTGTTTTTAAAGCAGTACGGGCAATTAGAGGCGCAAACCGTATTCTATCCACATTATTTAATTGGTGCGGCAGTTATTTCCGCTTTGATGCTGTTGTCTGCAAGTAAATATATACTTAGCAAATTAAAAAATATAAGCCCTCTCAGTGCGTATACATATCAGGCAAAGGAGGCTTCCTCAGGAAAAGAGAGAAGATCGTCTTATGGAGTATCCATAAGTAAAATGGCATGGTACAATCTCCGGGGCTCAAAGAGAAAATTCATCATAACAATGATATCACTCTTTATGGGATGTGAAACAGTAATGCTTGCCGGCTTTATTCTGAATGGAACAAATTTGACAAACGAATTTTCTCAAAGTCTGGACTTTGAAATCGGAACTCAAAAGGAAGCTGTTGAAAGTTATCTGTTTCCCTACAGAAATGCTGATGGATTACCAATAGATCAGGATTCCCCGTTATTTGATGAAACTGTAGTTCAAAAGGTCGCTGAATTGCCTGAAATAGAGAAAAACAGTTTGAATATTGTGTATGGGTGCTATGCTGCCTATGATTATAGTGAAGATTATATACAGCCGATTGAGAATATGGTATATGAAAACAGTACCCCGAATAATGTAATGACGATACAGGTGCTTGATGATCAATCTGTCGACTTATTGGAGAGCTATGTTAAAAAGAATCGTTTGGATATTGATCTTGAGGCTTTGAGAGAGGGCAATGGACTTTTAGTATTGCATAAACATGAATTGTCTGAAACATTGGAGGAAGATGCTGGCAAGATGAAGGGAGAACCTGCTCATGTTTTTCCGGTTGATTCTGCGGAACAAAATGGAGTTGAATTCATCTGTTCTGGATATCTTGATACGACAGACAAAGGATTCCCACAATTAAATATGAGCTGGGAGGGAGATGGTTTTCATTATTTCCTGGTCAGTGAGAATGGCTATAAAAGGCTGGGATTTTTGAAACAGATATTTAATATCAGTGTGGATGCGAAGAAAGGACAGGAAACAGCGGCTGCAGAAAAACTGACAGAATTAGTTCAAAATGAAAATACCAGGCAGGAGAACTATAATATTTATTATCTTTCCCGAACCGCAGACAAGATCAGAGAAGCAGAAGATTATATGGAAGCGGGGATGGATGCGATGAGTGCATTCAGCCTGTGCCTTCTCTTACTGGGAGTTATAAACTACATAAATATGATCCTGACTAATATTGCTGCCCGAAAATCAGAGTTCGCTATCATGCGTTGTATTGGCATGACCAGAAAACAGCTGAGGAGAATGCTGATTATGGAAGGTGTATACTATTGGAGTATCCTGCAGGTGTTGTTATTAACGGTGGGATCGAGCATAGCTGTGGGGGCAGGGCTCATCATTCGGAATAATCTGTCATATTTTACATTTGTTTTCCCCCTTAAGGAGTGGCTTGCAATTTCTGTTATGATGCTAATTCTTTGTGTTTGCATACCTCAAATTATGTATATGAAATCGCAGCGGTCTGGAGTTCGGGGAACCCTGTTAATAAATGGTTGACGTGACGTATTACCTGTCCTAGAATAGAGAAAACAGTTACAGGCGGATGATTCGGCTATTCTTTACAAGTAGAGAAAGCGTGGGGAAAGAAAAAGTGAGCGTCAGTTATATGACAGAAAGATGCAGGAAGATCCTCGAAGTTTTATTAAAAAGTGAGATATATTTATCATTGCAGCAGATTTCCGAGATACTTCATGTGTCAAAAAGAAGTATCTATTATGATATCTGTCGCATTAATGAATGGCTGGAAGACAATGATATTCCTGAATTGGAAACAGTCAGGGGAAAAGGTATTTATATTGAGCGGGAAATTAAAGATAAAATTGAGGCATGCACTAATGAAGATTATAACAATGAAAACTATATTCTATCCCCTACAGAGCGAGTTCATATTATCATATGCAGTATAATTTATGCTGAAAAAAAGATATATATTGAACAACTGATAGAAGAGTGCATGGTGAGTAGAAATACCATTTTTAATGATTTGCGCATTGTTGTAAATCAGCTGCAGTCCTATGATCTGAAGCTGGAGTATGAGTCAAAAACAGGATACCGTATTACCGGAGATACTGTTAAAATAAGAGCATTGTTCCTTGCGGGCCTTAACGAGCTTAAAACAGCATTTGAGGCAGATGGAGTTCATTTTGTAAGTAAAGAAAAAACTGGGCTTTATTTAAATCAGCTTAAGGAAATAGAACAGGCTCTCCGTACGAGATATGTAGAAGGCACTTTATGGTCTCTCGCAGTTCTTATGCCTGTTATGGAAAAAGGAAATGTAAGACTGTTTTTTCCGGACCTTAAAATAGAGGAACTAAAGGCAACAAGAGAATATCAGCTGGTAGTGGAGAAATTCCCCGGATTTGAACAAAAGGAGCAGATATATTTATGTCTGCATCTTTTGGGGGCGAGAGTTGCCGTTGCTTCGGATGACATTTTTGAGAGCAGGCCGAATCAGACAGTATATGAGATTACGAAGGCTCTGGTTGCAGAATTTGAAAGAATAGCATGCGTGAATTTTGAAAAACGGGAAGAACTTGAAAGAGCATTATTCATTCATATTAATGCGTCACTGTATCGTTATCAGTTTGGAATTCAGACCGCAGATGTTATGAGTTCAGATATTATAAGGGAGTATCCTGATTTATTTGAAATTACGAAAGTAGTAAGCAAATATATTGAACAACAGTTAGGAATGCCAATTCCTGATGGAGAAGTCGCATATCTCGCATTACATTTTGGTTCGCAGCTTTCCGTTTCAGCGCCAAAGAGCGATACATTACGCATTTTGATCGTCTGCGCTAATGGGATTTCGACAGGCAATATGTTGAAGAGAGAATTACAGAAAATGCTTCCTTCGGCTGAAATAGCAGGAGTTTGTGCCTCTTCTTCTGTACAAAACATTCAAAATATGTGTGATATTGCTATAAGTACAGTACCATTTAAAAGTATTGTACCAGTAATCTGTGTGCATCCGATATTAACTGAATTAGAGCGGGATAGAATTTTGAATCATCCAAGAATACGAAGTATGACATCAGGAATTAATCCGGAGCAGATTTTTGAGCTTATACGCCCGTATGTAAAAGAACAGGATTATAATAAAGTAAAAACAGATCTGAAAAATTATTTTTCAGGAGACAGAAAGAGAAGCGGTAAAAAAACAGCAAATTATTATGGACTTACAGATATTCTAAAGCTGGACAATATTGGTATACATAATGAAAAGGTAAGCTGGATGCAAGCTGTTCAGGAAACAGGGAGATTTCTGATAGAAAGTCAAAGTATAGAAAAGAGCTACCTGGAACAGATTATCTCACAGATTCGATATTATGGGCCCTATATGTTTATTACGCCAAGGGTTGTTCTTGCACATGCCAAACCGGAAGACGGCGTGAAAAAAATGGACATTTCTCTCCATATTTTCAGGAAAGAAATTGTATTTTCTGAATTAAATAAAGCTAATATTATTCTTTTGCTGGCAGCTACTGATCAGGAGAGTCACCTAAAAATTCTAAAGGACATTGTCACAGTGTTTTCTGTGCAGACAAGAATCGATCAGTTACTTGAAATGAAAGAAAAAGAACAGGTATATGAGTTTCTCTGTAAAATATTGAATAAAGAAAGATAAAGGCAGAATATGCAAAGTGGTGTGCTACCCGTCAAGTAGACAATGAAAAAAATATAAAATTTTTGTGCTGCCCGGTTTGTGCCGGGCAATATTT
>CALWFS010000302.1 GCA_944377705.1 uncultured Mediterraneibacter sp.
CGCGGCAGGCAGATCGCAGAGCTGTCCACGCAGGCGGTCCAGTATATTGCGATTCTCAAGATGTCCGGCATTCCTATGGAATACTGGAATCCGGACGCCATGAACTGGGTTCTGATCCGCTGGGGGCAGAAGCAGTCAACGGATTACCGGGTACTGTTTTCCCGCTATGACGCTTTTGTGGAAGAAACAAAGTCCGGCACAGAAAAGCTTCGTCTCAAAAATCAGAACCGCCAGTTCCATCACAACTTAAAAAAACTGCTCTCCTACGCCCTAGAGGCGTAAGAGGCAGTCTTTCAGGAGGGCTTCACAGCCCTCTTTTACATCTCTGTAAGTATCGTCAAAATTTCCTGTGTACCACGGATCCGCAATATCCTCTCCTTTTCGGTCTGTAAAATTCAGAAGTTTGTATACCTTATGTTCCGGATCATGATTTCCAATGATATGGTTGATGTTCCGGATATTCCAGGAGTCCATGCCAATGATGTAATCAAATTTATTGTATTCCTCTCGACGCATCTGGCGGGCTCGGTGATCCCCGCAGGAGATACCCACTTCCTTTAGTTTCCGGCGTGTGCCGTGGTGGACCGGGTTGCCGATCTCTTCGCAGCTGGTGGCAGCGGAATCGATGTAGAAGGAAGAGGTGAGACCCGCCTGGTCTGTTAAGTATTTCATAACATATTCTGCCATGGTGGAACGGCAGATGTTGCCGTGGCAGACGAATAGTATTTTAATCATGTTCTTATAACTCCTTAAATCATCGTATTTCCTTGTATTTAAAGGCTTTTTACAACTTTCACTTTTTCTTGTAGTTTCTGTATCTTCTTATAAATTCTCATGTTTTAGCAGTCAAAAATTATAATATCTTAAAGCAAATAACAAGAATCGTAATTTTATTCCAATACAAATATCTGAGCTTTCACATTGATTTGAGTAGTGAAATTCCTATATGTGGTTTTTCTATTGTTTTTTTCGGGTTCATTTATTTTACCAATAAAATGATTACATCCATAGACAATGACTTTTTTACCAATTAATTTACTAGCATAATCAAATACATCTTTACTTTTTGTATTTATTGATAAGGATAAATATTCTCCCTCTTTTTGCTTTATAGAATAAAATTTAATAATATAAATTCCTCTATTTTCTAACTCTTTTACTTCTTTTATATCACCTGAAAAACAAATTGGATGAAATGCTTTTTTTCTTTCTATTAAGCGATAAATATGCTCATATTGTTTCAAATTGTAATCAGCATAAAAATCTTTCCATTTGATTGTATCATATCTTTGTTTATATTCATTATAAAATTGTAAGACCACTAAATCTCTAAGTTCTTTATCATCATCTAAAGCTTCCTTCAATTTGACAATTTTTTTAATTGTATGCAGATATGCTGGCTGTTCATTGTTTTTAATGTATTTTTTCTCAGATTTTTCTAAGCTAGAGCTCCCATTTCCTTTTGATAGCGTTCCTTTTTTTTCTTTTTCAGGGTTTTCTGTGACTATATGTAACCTTGTAATATACTTATTGTTAAAGAATGTTGCTAATCCCTTATCTGAAATATCAGCAAAAATTCTTTTAACAGCATTAGAGGTTATATACTCACATCCACTTTTATGTGGATTACCTTTTTCATCCACTAATCTAAAATATGGATTAACATGAATATCTCTATCCCCCATCTTTCTTATATGCCCAGCTACATACGTAATTGGTGTATTACAATAAATGCAATGAAGGTTTCCTCTCATAGATTCTTTAAAATCTGAAATCTTTATCTCTTGACCTTGAAACTTTGCCTTTTTCATCTTTAATCCCATATTATTTTCTCCATAACTTTACTTTTATCCTTGTAATATTATCAGTTTTTCCAGACTATTTTTTGCCGTTTCCGGAAGCTGCAAATCTCAAATCATAAAAAGAACCGGACTTCGCGCAAAGGTGGAATACGATTCTCTTTTAAAACATCGCCAGATAACTGTCTAATCTCTCATTTACATATCGTGCAAATAGCTTTTCCATAGCTCCCGAATTATGCTTCACATGGTATTCATCAAAAGCATTATAGTAGGCAAGCCGGTCTGCAAATTTGATATCAATCGGCGGATATCCGCTTTTCATCAATTCCAGATTTACAAGCAGCCGCCCCGTACGACCGTTTCCGTCTATAAACGGGTGAATGCCTTCAAATTCAATATGAAACCGTACAATCCGGGGTATGATATGCTCTGTACTGTTTCTGTAAGTTTCCAGTAACTGTTCTATCTTAGGTTGGATAAGATACGGCTGCACCGGTTCATGCTTTGCCCCCATAATTCTTACCGGAACCCTTCTGTAAACCCCACGGTCATCTTTTTTATCCGCCAGTACCAGATAATGAATCTGTTTTATCACACTCTCTGATAATGGAACCTGCTCCTTTACCAAATCTCGCACATAGTAAAAGGCTTCTTTATGTCCGACTGCCTCCATATGATCTTTCAGGGGCTTTTGATCAATCGTAAGACCACGCAGCACAAGATCTGTTTCCCGCAAGGTCAGCGTATTTCCTTCAATCGCATTGGAATTGTAGGTATACTCCACCACAAATTCTTCTGTAAGACGCTCTGCCTCTCCTTCTGTCAACGGGCGCCTGGTGTCCAATTCTGCTTTCTTTCGGTCAATCATCTCTAACAGACTTTTCGCAGACCTGTATCGACCATCCTCCGGTTTCTTTGCATTCTCCGGAATTTTCCAACTGCGTCCCACATGGATAACGCCTGGTATTTTTCCTTCCGAGCATAAGATTCGCACTCTTCTGTCTGAAATCCCCCACTTCTCTGCCGCCTGTTTCACTGACATATACATAAAGTTTTCACCTCATTTAGATAATAATATACCCCCTTATCGGAATAATAGCAATACTATCGGAATAATATTTAGTGATTATCGGAATAATATAAAAAGTACATATTCTTTTATACTCTTGATTTCACTGTCCGATAAAAACAGATGGTAGTCCTCACGGAGTTTTCCCATACATCGACCAGTCGATTTATCAAATCCGGGGTCCTGACTTTTACTTCTGTTATCCTCATAACCACCTCCATGTGCCCAAAACCTCCTCTGTCAGAGCAGAAAAAGCAACGTCGTTTAAACAATGCGGTCTGCCCGCAAATCTTTGTAAACGTACTTGACAGATCAATCAGATGTTTTTTCTCTTATCTTCCGGCGCTTTGGTAAAAGTGACATAACTGCCGGATAAAAAAATTTTTGATAATTAGATTCACAGTGGAAATAGGGGGCTGTCTACTACGGATTTATACCGTTATCTCAATCTGATTTTTTTCCATATCCAAAATACAGCTTTCGTACTATCCATCCCCTGTTATCCGCGGACCGCTTATAACATCAAATCCGTCTTTCCTTAACCATTCTGTCAATTCATCTACCTTTTCCTTACTTCCGACAGAAAAATCCATATGGGCAAAACCCATTCTTTTCAGACGTTTTTCAGCATCATCCATACCTAGGCTGCTCATTATTTCCAATCTCGCGCCAGCATCGAACGAAAGAAAGTATGAACAAAATCCTGTATTTCTGTTGTGATACATGTCGCCTGAAACCGCGCCAAAATACTTTTCAAAAAAATGTTTTGTTCTTTCCAGATCCCTTACATACATTGCTGCGTGTTCGATCTTCATAAAAAACTCCTCCTAAAAAACATTTTCATTCCTGCCCTGCGGGAATACGGAATTCTCAATGCAAAACAGCATATTTTCTCAGCCGTTCAAGCGCCTCCTCGATTCTCGTCCGAGGCGACGCCAAATTCATTCGAATATGGCAGGGACCGCCAAAGGCTCTCCCGTCCTGCCAGCCGACGCCCACCTTCCATCCTGCTCTGAGCAGATCATCGAGCGTCTTTCCTGCCTTCTTACAGTACTCCGTACAGTCAAGGAAGAGCATATATGTTCCCTGGGGATCCGCCACATCCACCCCGTCAAAGTACTCCCTAATAAAATCTACGGCATAACGGGCATTTCCTTCCAGCACGGTCCGCAGTTCTTCCAGCCACTCATACCCTTCCGGCTGATACGCTCCGATCAGAGCGTGCATGGAGAGAACATTAATCTCATTGTAGTGCGTTGCATGGCCATGACCGTAGATCCGGTCCCTCAGGTAACTGCTGTAGATAACGTGAAAGCTGCCGATCAGACCGGCAAGGTTAAATGTCTTACTCGGCGCGTAGGCCGCTGCCACATGCTCTCTCGCCCAGTCATTCGTCATCTGGGTCGGGATATGACGATGCCCGGTAAAGGTAAGATCCGCCCAAATCTCATCGCTGATCACATAGCAGTCGTTTGCCTCATAAACTTTCATTGCTCGCTCCAGCTCCCAGCGCTCCCACACACGGCCGGTGGGGTTGTGCGGGGAACAGAAAATGGCAAGATGGATGTGGTTCTCTTTCAGCTTCCGGTCCATGTCTTCATAGTCCATCCGCCAGATCCCGCCGCTGTCTTTCTTCAGTGGACTGTGCACGGATACCCGCCCCAGTCCCTCAATATCCTCGCGGAATCCGAGGTAGAACGGGCTGTGAAGCAGGATCTTATCTCCGGGTTCCGAGAGTACCTGGACAGCGCTCGTCACAAAACCGTGCACTCCGTTCTCATAACCGATATGCTCTTTTTTAAGCCCGGTCACGCCGAAATGATGTTCCTGCCACCGGATGATGGAATCATAATACTCCTCAGACGGACGGAAATATCCGAACGCAGGGTGCTGTACTCTCTTCATTATGGCTTCCGTAACGGAAGGGCAGGTGGGGAAATTCATATCCGCCACCCACATGGGGATAAAATCAAATCCTTCCATGGGCATCTCCGGTTCGCTTCCCCATACTTTCTCTCCTACGCTGTCTATGGCACGAGCGTCCCTGCCCCTGCGGTCCATGATCGATGTAAAATCGTACTTCATAAAATGCCTCCAATCTTTCTGCGCTGTTATGAAAAAAAAGCGCAGCTGCTTCATTCATATTAGCAAAAAATGAAGTGCCTGTACATCCCCTTGCCTCTTTTTGATCCACGTCTTAATCCCACAGACTGAAGAAATACTCTTTCAGCATGTCCATCGCCTCATCCTTTGATGCATTCCGATATTCTTCTATTCTTTTCTCCTCCGCAAAATATCGATCGGATATTTCTTTGTATTCCGGCAGTTCATCCATAAAGTGCACGGTCCCGCCTCCACCGCGTTTACGATTCTCTTCTAATTCCTTTTCTGTCTGTAATTTTTCGCCCAGGAAACCGTGCCGCTTATTCCGCAGATCCTGCAGCATATCCGGGATCAGGTTCTGCAGATACCGGAACATATTCCATTTGTCGCAGTCCGCATACCCGCGTACAATGCGCTGCCGGCTCCAGCTGCAGCATTTCATGAAATATTTGATCTTTGCTATGATTTTATTCTTTTCTCCCAGTCCGCATATCAGGACCCCCTCTTTGTTCCAGATGTTGTTAGCAGACTC
>CALWFS010000303.1 GCA_944377705.1 uncultured Mediterraneibacter sp.
CACGCTGCTGTTCGCCGCCTGAAAGCTCACTTGGGTATTTATGCATCTTCTCTCCAAGCCCGACTGCTTCTATAACTTCCTTATATGCTTTATTATCCGCTAAATCTGCACCCATTTTTACATTTTTGTCAACATCTATGTTCGGCAGCAAATAATACTGCTGAAAAATAAACCCTATATTTTCCTTGCGGAATGTAGTTAATTTGTCATCAGAAAGTGCTGTAATATCTACTCCTTCGTAAAACACTCTTCCGCTGTCGGGGCGTTCAAGTCCTGAAATTATATTCAAGAAAGTTGACTTTCCCGAACCTGACGCGCCGAGAATAACTACAAAATCTCCGTCTTTAATTTCAAGACTGATATCTTGTAATACTTGAAATCGACTTTCGCCGTTTCCGTATGATTTTATAATTTTTTTCATTTCAATCATAATTTTTATCCCCCTTTATATTTTTCAAAATACTTGTACATACCTCTGTAATCATCGAGTTGATTTCATCGCCTGTAAAGCGGCACATTTTTGTGGCACAAAGCGTTGCAATGCCATGCGTATAAATCCAAAGGTGATGATATAGTTTTTTAGCCAAAGATTCACTGATCCCATAACTGTTTTGAATTGACAAGAGAATTTCTTCATAGCTTTCCTCTATTAAAGAAAGCACCCCCGATAAATCAGGTATTTGTGATTGTTCTGTCATAAACAGAAGTTGGAAGAGTTTAGGCTCATTAACAGAAAAGAGAATATACTGCGTTCCCACGCCCTTAAATGGGGGCTCTTCCGTTAAACCTTTATTGACATACTCCTTATACAGCTTTTTGGCAGATTCAAGTACTGCTTGCTGAACTTCATCCATATTTTCAAACACAGTAAAAATCGGTCTTGCCGAACTGCCGAGGGATCTTCCCAATGCTCTGGAAGTTAAGGCTTCAAATCCATCTGTTTTGACAATATTTAATGCAGCTTCACTAATTTCATCTCTTGTGAATTTTGCTTTTGGCGGCATATCTTGACTTCTCCTTTCTAAATCACTCGTTTTATATCGCATGTTTTATTATAATTAAAATCATTAAAAAGTCAATAGGAAGCAGACTTACTTGTCATGACCTCCCCTGCCTATGTATTTCACGCTACGGAAGCAATGAAAACATTTCTTGACCATTTTGCCTGCCGCTGGATGCCGCACCGCCCTGCTCCTGAAATGTTTGGAAAGCGGGCAGTCCATAACGCAATGTGTCGGCATCGGAGCGAAATCTGCGGCAAGAGATATAAAACATAGTTTATCTTGGTGGGGAATTTCTAAAATCAGGATATTTACCGGTACTTTGATGGGCGATATTGTTTGGGAAAAACTTCCTAAAAAGAAACAGAGACTTTTCTTTACAGTCTCGTTTCCCATAATGAAGAACTGGGAGCACTTATGGAAATCATATTATTTCTTCAATAATTTCGTTCCAATAAGGCAGATAAAGCATATGTCCAACTTGCTCTAATTTATGTACTTGTTTAACTGCATATTGGGATTCAAAATGTTCCACAAACGAGACAGGTATTGTGGTATCTTCCATACCATGCCAAATATAAACAGGAATATGGGGCGGTATTTTTACCTCTTCTCGCCTCTGACATAATGCATACGCATCATAGAAAACGCCTAAGCCATTATTCGCAACAGCATTCAAAATTGATTTTTTTATCATTTGAGGATTTTCTTTCATAAAATTCTTTTCAATTTCGGGAAGAAATTTCATATTCTCTTCATCCACTCCCAGCCCTCGCCGATTTTATTTCATTACTGTCATAATATCATACGTTATCATGCAAAAATTAGGATTCGTCACAAACTTGACAGAAATTCAATTATACTTTCACTAATTGTCTCATACTCATAATCGTGAACGTAATGAGGGCAGTCCACTTCTATATATTTCCCATCAGTAACTTGTTCGATATATTCTATTGGAATTTTACGCCACGTTTCTTCATCAAATCCCGTGCCCCCTGAACCATCTGAAATGAACAACAGCATCGGAAGCTGTGGCACTCCCCCGGCATCGACTTTTTTTGCATTTTCCTTAACTGATTCCATTTCATTTAGCATTGTCACAGTCGCAGTGCGACTGTAAAAAACAGCTTTGTAAATTTCTTTTTCTTCATCAGATAATGTACCATATTTTATGGCATCACTCTCTGAAATGCCTGGAATCAAACGAGTGACGCCCCACTCTGCCGCCCAGCTTGCTAGCTTTGTAGACAGAGTATTAATATTCATACTGTCATAGTATTGCGGCACAGCCATATCAAGTCCGATGATCGCAGATACTTCATCCGGATATTTCTGCGTCCAATATAAAGCTTCAAGACCTGACATAGAGTGTGGACAAAGAACATAGGGCGGCTTTAACCCTGCTGATGTAAGTGCTGTCCTGGTATCCTCAAGAATGGAATCAATATCTCTGCTTTTGTCAACAATATCACTAAAACCATATCCAAATTTTTCAACTACAACAATTTTATAGTCATCACTCAAGAGAGAATAGAGCGATCTGAAATCCAAAATCGGAGAACTAGTGCCTGCACCTGACATAAAAACAAGCGTTGTTTCGCCTTCACCTTCAGCATAAACACTCATATTGTGTCCATCAACCTCAACGATCTGCCCCATAGGTGAAAGGAGTTGTGCCTCCTTTTTTAAGTGAAGCCGATGATTTATGTATATTATCAATAACAAAACAGCTAATATGGCAATAGCGAACAGTATTATTTTCATGATTTTTTGACTTTTCATCTTATCATTTCTCCTAATTCTAAAGGTGAGTTTCTCAGATGTTTCAGACATGCAGATACAGCCACTTTTCACAATCAATCTTTAAGGTCCGACAACTTATAATCTTTTGAAATTTCCACAAGAATATCAATAATTGGTTTTGCACAAATCCATACAAAGTTATTTCATTTCCACAATAACGGAACCTTCCATTATCTTACTATCCTCAAGCAAACTGCTATACAGACTTTTCGATACATCTTCAAAAGTTAAATTCTCGTTGTCCGTAAGTACGACATAATAACTATCTGATTCAGCATTAGGCATTCTACCAGTTAACTCCAATCTAAATTGATATGTTCTATCATCACTTTGCCATGTTCCATTATTCATTTCATAATATGTAGCTATAATTCCATCATTCTCTGATTTCTTATATGTTTTGGTAATATCAGTCTTTCCACAACCCATGAGCAATATTGTCAAAAGTCCAATCATAATGAACGTCTTTTTCATCAGTTTTTTCATTATACCATCCGATCCGTTTCCCTGTCATCTTCTTTCTTGCACATACAAAAAGAGAATTGCCGGAAAGAACTACTGTTTTAACTTCTATGCTGTTTAAAACCACTCTAATATCCCTGCCAGCAGAATAAAAAGTCCTACAACAATCCATACTGTATACAAAAGAAAATCTTTCCAAAGCCATTCTAAAATCAACGTCTGATATGGCTTCTTGGGATTGTAAGCAATATGTATCTTTTTCCCCATATAAACTCTTCGAAGTTTCATCACCTTCTGCTTTGAAAAAAAGAAAGAGGTAAAAGCTGTTAGTGTTTCTGTTTCACATTCACTTCCTTGATATGTGAAACGGACTCGCAGCGTATGACGGCATGCAGCTTTTCCAAACGAATACCCTTCACCAATCTCAACTATTTCAGCTATGTGCCGTTTGCCTTTTCTTAGTAAAATTATGAAAAAAACCAGTATTGACCCAAATATAAAAATATCAATAACTCCCACTGTAATTAAAAAAATTTTCATAACATTCTTACAACCTCTAATGTATCTTCATGACTAAATTCCAATCTGTCTCCCGATCTTTGATTCATTTTATGATATGGAGCCCCATAACGTGTCCAAGTGAGGTTATCCGCTCTTTAAAATCCTCCATTATTTGTTACTCGGATCATTTAAAGTTGACAGAATCAGCCTTGTATATCCCTTTCCTATCTGTGCTTCTGATGTGATTTCCTTGCTATGTGCCGGATACTTAAACTCAACCAGTTCCCAGAACGCTTCTTTCGAAATCCGTTCAGCCATATAATCCTCAAAATAATCCCAGATTGTATCATCTGCCATTGGTCCCTCGACAACATCATAATCATGTTTTAAGCCAAGCCGGCAGTTTACAACAAACTGCAGCCATTCCT
>CALWFS010000304.1 GCA_944377705.1 uncultured Mediterraneibacter sp.
GTTCTTTCGTCTCCCCCGGGAATCCGGTGATCAGCGTGGTCCTCAGACAAATATCCGGGATCTCTCTCCTTAATTTCTCTACGATATCGATGAGCTCCTGTTTGGATGTCCTTCGCCCCATTCTCCTCAGAATCTCGTCATTTGCATGCTGGATCGGCAGATCCAGATAATGGCAGACTTTGGGTTCTTCTTTTATGACCTGAATGAGTTCATCCGTGATCTCCTCAGGATAACAGTAGAGAATGCGGATCCACCGGATACCGCCGATCGCGCTGAGCTTCTTTAACAATACATGGAGAGACTTTTCCCCATAAAGATCTTTTCCGTAGAGTGTCGTTTCCTGCGCCACAAGGATCAGCTCCTTCACTCCCTGCTCTGCCAGATCTTCCGCTTCCCTGACTAACCGTTCCATGGGAACACTTCGGAAATTCCCCCGTATTTTCGGGATGATGCAGTAGGTGCAGTGTTTGTCGCAGCCCTCCGCGATCTTGAGGTAAGCGAAATGACCTCCTGTGGTTACCAGCCGTTTTGTCTCCGGAAGAGGCATTGCGTCAATATCAGAAAGCATGACAGAATGCTGCCCTGCGAGCGCCGAGTCGACAGCTTCCAGGATCTGATCATAAGCAGTGGTCCCCAGCACCTCGTCTACCTCCGGGATCTCATCTAATATCTCCTGCCTGTATCTCTGGGCAAGGCAGCCGGTCACAATGAGCGCTTTAACCTGACCGGATTTTTTATATTCTGCCATCTCAAGAATGTTCTGGATACTCTCTTCCTTGGCGTCATGAATAAAGCAGCAAGTATTGACCACTATGATATCTGCCTGTGTCTCATCATCCGTCATCTCATAGCCCCGGGATGCCAGAAGCCCCAGCATAACCTCAGTATCTACAAGATTTTTGTCGCAGCCCAGGGAGATAAATAATATCTTCATAATATAATAACTTCCTCCGTTTTCAGTCTGTCAGAAAAAAGGCAGATACCACATGTGCATCTGCCTGCTGTCTTTCTTACTCTTCCTCTTCTTCTGCATTCTCAGCCATTATCTTCAATTTGCCCTCATTGAGCTCCTCAATGGCAATGGAAAGCGGCTTCTCTCCCTCTTTCGCGTCAACGAGCGGAAGGTCCCCGGCAATCAGCTGTCTCGCGCGCTTGGAAGTTGCCATCACGATCGAGTACCGGCTGTTTACGACTTTAGATTCCCCTTCTTCCACATCTTTGTTGACTACTTTCATCAAATCCGTATAAGATGGATGCAGCATGTTTAATTTTCTCCTTTCAACCTCTCCAGATCTTCTTTTATCTTTTTCATAAACGCTTCGTTTCTGAAGCTTCTGTGGTGTTCTCCCCGGACAATCTCGTGCATTTCCTCCACACATGTATCCAGGTCATCGTTGACGATCAGATAATCGTAACTGTCCATACCTTCCGCCTCTTCACAGGCGCGGTCCAGCCTGGACTTGATCACGTCCATTGTCTCTGTCCCTCTGCCCACGAGACGTTTTTTCAGCTCTGTGGCGCTTGGCGGCGTGACGAACAAAAGAAGTGTGTCAGGGAAAGCCTTTTTGACTTTCAGCGCCCCCTGGATCTCGATCTCCAGGATCACATCCTTCCCCTCATCCAGCTTCTGCTCCACGTATTTCCTCGGAGTGCCATAGTAATTTTCCACGTATCTAGCATACTCTATCAGTTCATCTTTGGCAATCATTTTTTCAAATTCATCTTTAGAAATGAAAAAATATTCCCTTCCATGCTCCTCGCCTTCACGCGGTGAACGCGTTGTGGCTGAGATCGACAGAGCATATGTATCCGGGTATCTGGAGAGCAGTTTCTTCATCAGCGTCCCTTTCCCTGATCCGGAAAAACCGGAAACAACGATCAAAATTCCTTTTTTGTTCATAACCTTCTCCCTCATATCACTCAATATTCTGGATCTGCTCACGGATCTTCTCAATCTCGGTCTTCAGCGTAATGGCGTGATTGGAAACTTCCAGGTCGTTCGCCTTGGAGAGGATCGTGTTTGCCTCCCGGTTCATCTCCTGAGCGATAAAATCCATCTTGCGCCCGATTCCTTCTTTCTCTTCCAGAGTATTCCTCATATGCTGAATATGACTCTTCAGCCGGACGACCTCCTCGTCTGTGCAGATCTTGTCCGCAAACAGTACCACTTCTGAAGCGATGCGGCTCTCCTCGATCTGGGTATCCGCGAGCAGCTCTCTCATCTTCTCCTCCAGCCTTGTCCGATACTCCGCCACGATCTGGGGCGAGCGTTCTTCAACGAATACGATCTCTCGCTCCAGGAAATTCAGCTTGGAGAGAATATCTTTCTTCAGATTCTCTCCCTCTGCCTTTCTCGTCTCTACGAACTGCCCAAAAGCCCCTTCCAGCGCCTCCTTCAGACCGTTCCACAGTTCTTCCTCATCCTCGCTTTGTTCTTCCATTGTAAGCACCTCGGGATAGCGGGAAAGCACAGAGACACGGACGTCATTTTCCAGTCCGAACTCCTCTTCCATCTGTCGGAGATATTTCAGATACTCTGCCGCAAGAGCCGCGTTATACTTTACCGACACCTGAGATTGGGAAAGATCTTCATAAGTGATGAAAATATCTACTTTTCCCCTGTTCGCATATGATTTTAAAAGTGTTCGAATCGCCGTCTCAAAGAAGTTCAGCTTCTTCGGCATCCGGATATTCACATCAAGGTAGCGATGGTTTACGCTCTTTAACTCTACTGTAAACTTTCTGGATCCCTTCTGTATTTCACATCTGCCGAATCCGGTCATGCTCTTTATCATCTTCTCATCCTTTGCTGTTTTTCTTTTTATGGAACTGTACATGCATATTCAATGCGGTGTACAATCTAAGATATTATAACGCTTCCAGTTGTAAATGGTCAATGCTTTCATGCCCTTATTTGACCCTCCTCTTCTTAATAATCAAAGAGAATCCACGATCCCTTTTATTTTCTGTTAAAGCCTGTCCCGGAAAAACATACTGTTTTCTTTTTTCTGATTATGCTATACTAATCCCTATGATAATAAAGGAGAATCACTTATGGCATTTGACGGCATTGTCGTGGCTGATCTTGTCCACGAATTAAGAAACGAATTACTGAACGGAAGGATCGCGCGGATCGTCCAGCCGGAGCCGGACGAACTTTTGATCACTATCAAGACACCGGAAGGACAGAAACGTCTTCTGGTCTGCGCAGACGCTTCTCTTCCTCTGGTCTATCTGACTGATGCAAATAAACCGGCACCAATGACCGCGCCCAACTTCTGCATGCTTTTGAGAAAACACATCGGAAGCGGACGGATCCTGGATATCACTCAGCCGAAGCTGGAGCGCATCATCCGGTTTACCATCGAGCATCTCAACGAGCTGGGAGACCTGTGCCGGAAGATCCTGATCGTGGAGATCATGGGAAAACACAGCAATATCATCTTCTGTACAGAAGACGGAAAGATCATTGACAGCATCAAGCACGTCTCCGCCCAGATGAGTTCTGTGCGCGAGGTGCTCCCGGGACGGGAATATTTTATCCCTGATACCATGCACAAGGCAGATCCTCTGACCGTCTCCCGGGAAGAGTTTCTCTCCCTGCTGACAGAAAAGCCCGCCTCCACCGCAAAAGCCCTTTATACCAGCTTTACCGGCATCAGCCCTGTCACCGCAGAAGAGATCTGCTGCCTCGCCGGACTGGATTCTTCCATCCCGGCAAAGGAATACTCAGAAGATATTCTCTTCCATCTGTACACACAGTTTGAAATCTATCTGTCCGCTGTAAAGGAAGGGCATTTTTCCCCTGCTATCTACTATGACGGACGCGAGCCCAGGGAATTTTCCGCACTTCCCCTCACTCACTTATCCGGATATATCAGACAGGAATATCCCTCCATATCCGAAGTGCTCAAGACCTACTACTCCACCCGCAGCCAGCTCACTCGTATCCGGCAGAAATCAGCGGACC
>CALWFS010000305.1 GCA_944377705.1 uncultured Mediterraneibacter sp.
TATAAAGGAACTGGGAGACGGATCAGAAATAGAATCCATGAATGTCAGAGAAGAACAGGATAAATACTACTGGGCTGCCAGAGCCATTAAAGGAGGTGAGGCGCATCAGGTATGGATAGACGCAGAAACAGGAGAAATTTTCATAAACCAAAAAGAATAAAAGAAGGGAGGAGGTGAGAAAGTGGAAAGAAATAGAAGAAGACAAAATACAAAAAGAAAAAGGATCGCGCTCTGGAAGCGCTGCATAGCAGCGGCGGCAGCTATGGTAACTGTACTGACGGGTCTCAATTATGACGGACTTGCAAATGTCTTCGCGAAAGAGACAAGCGGTTACCAGATTGATGTCAAGAGCGGACTGACGATGGACGTCAAGTATGCGACTGATTTCTCAAATGCGGCGCTTATAGGCAACTATGATAACGTAGATCAGGATACAGCTCTCACAGGACTTACCGCCTCGGACGGAACGAAGTACGATCCGAACAGCTTCGCGATAGAGATATCAGAAAACGGAACATACACATATACGCTCGAGTTCAGCGTGAACGTTCCGGACACGGAAGAGACGACGCAGCACACCGAGGAAATAGAGGTTGTTGTAGACCAAATAGTTAAACCGGCTGAGCCTGCCGTTCCGGTCGACGACGGCATTCGCACGGTAACGCCTGCGGCGAACAGCGTGCTTTCGGCAGATGGCGCGGCTGCTCAGAGCGATGCGGCAGAGTCCGTGGACGAAAATAACGATAACACGGAAAGCGAGGAACAGGAGCCTACGGCAACACCTGCGCCGAGCACAACACGTGAGGCGACTCCCGGGCCGACAGCTCCGGCAGAGAATTCAGGAAGCACAAGCAGTTCAGACAATTCAAGCTCGGGTAATTCGGACAGCACGGGCAATGCATACCGCTCAGCGCCGAACACGCTTCCGCTTTCGCTGCTCCAAAACGAACTGGAGACACAGGCGGACGACAATGAAGATGTTACGGAGTCGAGCATACTCATTGATCAGTATGCAGAAGAAGACAGGGATCTTCTTCTGCGAGACAACGTGACATTCTACGGAGGCCCCACTACTGCTGATGCAGGCAGCGTGCCCGGCTACTCCGAGGACGGAATAGACAGAATATTCACTGAAGCCGAGATCGTATACACCTCAGGAGCGGAGGCGGGAAGCTCGATAACAATAAACGGGCTCTACCCGAGCTCGTACAACTCGGCGGCGGGAGACGTAGTTTGGTACTTTACGCTTCCCGAGAACGAAACGGTAGAAGACTCGACGTACGGTGAGATCGGAGTCGGCTACAGACTGCCTGAAAACACAGAGATTCGCTTCTATTATAAAGCGCCGGAAACGCCGCAGTACCGTATAACACTTGGGAGCGGATGGGACGGACTTACTATAAGCAACTGGCGGGTGACCGCAAAATATACTTCGCTTTCAAATATGAGCAGTATTGCTAACGCGGGTCAGACCGAAAGGGTAATGGTCGAATTTACGCTTCCGGTAGCTCAAAGCTCAGCCGTTATCAAGGTCAAGAACACATCGACCGGAGTAAATATCGTGTCGAGAAATACCAATAGCGCCGTGACCTCGGGCGATATATATAACAGCCTTATCGTGGACGAGACAACGGGGCGCTACAGCTTCGTGTTCACGATGCCGGGCAGCGACGTAACTATAGACGTGGAAAATACGCCTCACGACTCGCAGTCAACGCGCTATTTTGCCGGATTTATGGATCTGAATGTTGGCAGCAACGGGGGGCAGAGTCAGGGCGCATGGTCAAGAGAGGTTCAAGGCAGGACCCGCGTATACGCATATACCGTAAACAACAATACCAGAACTCCAGATTATACGAGGAATGGAACACTATCCGGGGCGGGAAATAATTCTGTATTCTGGAGCTCAAGCGGAAGACAGGATCCTGCGCGCTCCGGTTATGGTCTTGGCTGGTACAACGGCGGCGGAGAGCCGTACATAGCGCATGAAAAAGCATACAGCAATACCGGAAGCAGCGGGGCCGCATGGCAGGAAAGAAGAGTCATGAGCGGGCAAGTAAACAGCGGCAATTCTACACAGAGCGTCGTTTATGACTCGACCGGAGCCAGAGCTACCGTGCCGGTATCCCAGTTTACCGTAAACGGGAGAGGCACAGATGTCGGTATGTATTTTGAGACTGCGCTGTACGATCACAGCGCGGGTGGAGATTATACATACATTCCTGCGACGATGAGCATAGACGTATATCGCGGAGCGGGGCAGTTCAATACAGGGAATTATTACCGCCAGACCGTTACGCTTCCGACAAACGGGTCGACACAGGTACAGCTGGCTATGGGCGGAACGATGACCATAACGTGTGAGACATATAATGGTACGAGCGAGTATGGTTCAGGGATTGAATATTCCGGAGCAGAGAATAGTAAGCAGGGAGGCTTTGGATGGCGGAATGGATTTATGTATTCTGTTTATGAGCCGGGACAAACTTATCAACCACTAAGAACTGATTTTCGCAGAGACCTTCGCTGGTTCAAATACAGAGTAGAAGTAGAGGGGAGCCCGTACGCCTTCAAGCTGATGATGTCGCACAACCCCGGCGCACAGGCAAACGCGGTGCTTAACTCTCAGAGTGGGACCGTGATCGGAAGCGGTGCGGGTGGTCAGAGTACGGCGGATAATATCGAGGGAAGCTATATCTACTATGCGCCTGACCAGATAACAGCGGGATATTACCCGATAACCTATCCCATGAGTTTCTTTGCGGCGCAGGGCAGTGTCGGCGGCGGTATACGATTAGGTATAGAAGTCTTGCCCGGTTACAGCCGTCCGCGGATCTATCGAACGGGCGGCAGCACAAACAAAGTGACATTTGTATCGACAAACGGAAACAGCAATACCCCGCTTGGGGATGACAAGCGATTTACATTCACGGTGCGGTACACCAACAACAATAAGGACGGAAGTACTCAGCCGGGTCAGTACAAGGTAGAAGCAAGCCCGATACAAATTACCGCACGTTACTATGATACCGTCGGCGGAACGACGGCAAACGGCGGAACTGTGGCGATAGGGCAGTACGGACCGGAACCGGTCGTAATGGGTCACGAGAACGGCTCCCTGAACATGATAATCACGAACCATAGACCTGCAAGCTTTGCGCCTGATGATTATCTGGGAGGCTACGAGGTATGGCTTGTGCGGAGCGGCGGGGCAGGAAGTCAGGTGAGGATAACCAATCAGGACAACGAGACCAGATGGCATGCCGGAGATGTCATAAGCTTTGACGAAGTCTGGGCGCAGGGCATCAACAGCGGCGTTATCGGAGATAACCTGACGACCCTGGAATACGATCTACAGATACGTCCGGTAAGGAACGATACCTCCAAGGGCTCTCTGATATCTGCAAAATACGGTATCTTCTACCAGACAAGCTGGTTTAATACCTCGGGGTGGACGTATAACGACGGCAGCTTTACACAGACAGGAGGAAATAGGACTGTCTTAGCGCCTCAGGGCGAAATGGCGACTCTTATCGGATACAAGGATGTAGTTACGATAGAAAGCGCGCCATACAAGCTGGGTCTGCGAAGCATATTGAGCGGCACGGTGCAAAACGATACGGATCTGTTCGCAAGGATATACTACTTAGCCGCGACAAGGGCGGAGATACGCATTCCTGATGAATTACAAACGCAGTTAGATTCGGCGACGGTAAATGCAATAAAAGCGTGGAACAGCGCAAACGCGGGAACTCTCTTTACAAGCTCGAACAACGAGTCACACGTCATAGGCTACACAGAGCTTGTGACAACGCTTAAGGCAGATTCGGCACTCGGGGAGTCGTTTCAAGGCTTCAGAATAATGAAAGACCCCGATAACGAGTCGGCGGGAACGTTCGCTTGGCAGTCGCCGAACGAAAACGCGGTGAACCTCTACCTGCTCGGCTCACAGGATCAGGGCTACGGCCCGGGAGCCAACGCGGTGTGGAACGCGGTGTTCGGCACGGATTCCGACCCGCAGACAAACACACGCGGACGCATAGCGCTCGTGCCGCAGTTCGACAGCGAGACGAAGATAACGCAGGATACGGACGGAACGACGGGCGTGCAGGAGCTTACAGGTGTTACGACCTACACGGGCGGAAACCAGAATCTTGGCTCAAATAGCGGTTACTACGATATAAGCGCACAATTCGCCTACACGGGCGACCCGGCGGATCTGCAAACAAATCTCGGAGTCGGCGGAGTAAACTTCGCTATCCTGAAGAACCAACAAAACGTGGGTGCCGACGGACTGGTAAATAACACATATACGCAAAAAGTGATGGGCTACGGAAGCATAAGCGTAAGCCCGACGTCGCAAAGCGTAACGGTAAATCGCGTCAGCGGTTCGTATTACGATTCGGGTCAGATAGACGAAGATGACTTCTACGCTTCACATAACGTAAATAACAGTACCATAGACATGCGCTTCAGGATATACAGCGTGGATGACAACGGCTCGCCGAGCATACGCTATGCGGCCGACGAGGGCGCGACCTATACCGTATACGCATGGACGACTGATAACCTTGCTCAAAGCGACGGAAGCAGCATGCCTGCCGTGACGAGCAGTACGACGGCCGAAGGGCTCCTGCCACTGTTCACCGGAACAAGCGGAGACCTTGCGGGAGACGCAAGGCAAGTAACGGTTCATCCGAAGAAGATAACGCAGGCGGCGGACGTGGATCTGCACTATACAAAACCGGAAAAGCAGAAGATCAGCCCGGAAACCGACTTTACGGTGGACGGCGCGTTCAGATACGACAAGTATTATCCGCAATCACTCCAGTACGGAGACAGCGCGGCGGGAGTGGCAGAGATACACACCGCGATATTCAAGCGTAACCCGGAGGATACGAATGGAAAGTGGCAGCTCTGGATGTTCGACAAGACCGTGACGAACGACGGCAATTCGGGAACGACGGGACAGGCAAAAGTATCGCTTGACGAGGTGACGTTCGAGACAGTGAGCGGAGACGATCCGACGCCGACAGGCAACATGAATGTGTCGTACAACATCATAGATCAGGACAACAGCATTACGTGGCAGTGGGATGACGGAGCGCAGTACGTGATAGTCGCA
>CALWFS010000306.1 GCA_944377705.1 uncultured Mediterraneibacter sp.
GGAGTGTCTGGTTTTGGTAAATAGTAAAGAAGCAAATTCCGTAATGGCAGAGGAGGATATCCGCGGCTTGTTTGAGCAGATCAAGGTGGATGCCGAGTTCGTGGATCTTTCCAAGGAGACGGTTTTTGATTATACGGGATACGACAACATCGTGTTTGCCATGGTGGATTCCAGCCTTTTGGGACAGACGGCCTATGAAATTTTAGATTGGGTTCAGAATGGCGGCGGCCTAATGGTCTATTTCCCGCCCCAGGGAGATTATTTCTTTCGTTCCTTAGCGTCCCAGATGGGCGTGCAGGAGTCGGGATGGGAGATGTATGAGGTTCCTGGCTTCTGGTTTCGGACGGATTTGATGCTAGGAGGACAAGGGAAGGACTTTATCATTGAGGAACCCTTTGAATCCGCGCATACCTTATCCTTATCGGATGACTGCACGGTCCATATGGTAAGCGCGGACGAACGGGAACTGCCGTTATTGTGGCAGCGGCAGTATGGCGATGGAATGATCGTCGTTATGAATTTTGGCATTATGGGAAAAGCCTATCGGGGAATTTACGCTGCCGCCTACAGCCTGCTGAACGACGCGTTCGCATGGCCGGTGATCAATGGAAGCGCATTCTATCTGGATGATTTTCCGTCTCCGGTTCCGTCGGGAACCAGCACCTATGTGGAGCGGGATTATGGGATCAGCGTGGGAGATTTCTATACAAATGTTTGGTGGCCGGATCTGCTGGAACTGGCGGAAAAGTACGGGATCTATTACAGTGGAATGGTGATCGAGGATTATACAGAAGAAGTGGAGTCTCCGTTTGTGCCAAATCAAAATACCCAAAGATTCCAGTATTTTGGCTCTGCCCTTTTAAAGAACGGCGGGGAGATCGGGCTGCATGGCTATAACCATATCCCTTTATGTATGGAAGGCTTCGATGCGGATTTTGGGGAAGGTTATATTCAAGGAACATATGAGAGATTGTTTGATTATGATTATTGGGAAAGCGAAGAGGATATGAGGGCCTCCGTGGAGGAACTGATCCGGTTTACCGAGGATCTTTATCCTGCGGTTACGCCGGAGGTCTATGTTCCCCCGTCTAATATTCTGTCAGCAGACGCAAGAGAGATGCTGGTTCGGGAATTCCCGCAGATCAAAGCTATCGCCAGTATTTATTTTGAAGGTGATGTGGAATATACCCAGGAATTTGAGGTGGCAGAAGATGGGATCATCGAAACGCCCCGGGTGATTTCCGGCTGTGTGATCGATCCATTTATGGAGATTTCCGCGCTCTCAGAATTAAATCTTCATTATGTAAATTCCCATTTCCAGCATCCGGACGATGTTTTAGACGAGGACCGGGGCGCGGCCTCCGGCTGGGAAGCGATGCGTGGCCGTTTGGACGAATATATGGGGTGGCTTTATACGGCTGCTCCGGATCTCCGCAATTTGACGGCGACGGAAATGGCGGGAGCGGTTCAGCGGTACTACTATTTGGATGTGGAGCAGCAGATCACAGAGGATGAGATCATCTTGGAGCTTTCCAATTTCCAAGATGAAGGTTATCTGCTCCTTCGGATCAACGGAAGAGAGCCAAAGGAGCCGGAAACGGCTGCCAGCGGCGGAACGCTTACGCCTTTGGGAGACGGACTGTATCTGGTGAAGGCAGAACAGAACCGGGTCGTGATCCGGAGAGGAGCAAATGGGAACGAATAGGACAGACAGGAGGATGAAATGCGTATTTGCGTGATTCTGGAGGGATGCTACCCGTACGTTACGGGAGGAGTATCGACCTGGGTTCATCAGTATATGAAAGCAATGCCGGAGCATGAGTTTGTTCTCTGGACTGTAGCCGCGTCGTCGGAGGATGCGGGAAAATTCAAATATCAGCTTCCGGATAACGTCGTGGAGGTGCATGAGGTTTTCCTGCAGGACGCGTTAAAGCTTGCCTCTGTCAAAAAGAAATACAAATTTACGGAGAGGGAGCTTAAGGCGCTGACAGATTTTGTCCATTGCCAAAGGCCGGATTGGAATGTATTATTTGAAATGTATAATGACAGGAAAATTTCTCCTATGTCGTTTCTTACGAGCTCTGAGTTTTTGGATATCCTGACGGCAATCTGCCAGAGGGACTATCCTTATACGGCGTTTTCGGATATGTTCCACACGATGCGCTCCATGTTTTTGCCGGTCCTTTATGTTTTGGGCCAGGAAGTCCCGAAAGCGGATCTTTATCATACGATCGCCACCGGCTACAGCGGTCTGCTGGCCCGGCTGGGAAGCTATAAATATAAGGTCCCGTTTATGCTGACGGAGCATGGGATCTATACCCGGGAACGGGAGGAGGAGATTATTCGGGCCAGATGGGTCCCGTCCAGCTTTAAACGTACCTGGGTCCGCTTCTTTTATATGCTCTCGGCCGCCGTTTATGATCAGGCGGATCTGATCACCAGCCTGTTTGACAATGCCAGGAAAACGCAGATCAATATTGGATGTCGGCCGGAAAAATGCAGGGTGATCTCAAACGGGATCCATTATGAGCGGTTTTGCGATATCCCCCTTAAGCCGGAAAACGGCTGGATCGATATTGGAGCGATTGTCCGGCTGGCGCCGATCAAAGACGTTAAAACCCTGATCTATTCGTTTTATGAACTGAAATTCCGGGTAAAGAACGCCAGGCTCCATATTATCGGGCCGGAGGATGACGAACAGTATGCAAAAGAATGCTATGAGCTTGTGGATCAGCTGGGGGTCCAGGATGTGCTTTTTACTGGAATGACGGATATTTTGAAATATATGGAAAAGCTGGATTTTACGGTGCTTTCCAGTATTTCCGAGGGACAGCCGCTTTCCGTACTGGAGTCCTTTGCGGCGGGCCGCCCCTGTGTGACGACGGATGTGGGCTGTTGCCGTGAGCTGCTGGACGGAATGGAGGGCGACCATCTTGGCCGGGCAGGGCTTTGCGTGCCTCCGATGGAACGGGAGGCGCTGTGCTCCGCGATGGAACGGATGTGCACGCATACGGAGGAGCGATACCAGATGGGGAAGGTCGGAAAAGCGCGGGTGGAACGGTTTTTCCGGCATGAAGACATGATCCGCAACTACGAGGATGCTTATTCAGAGGTAATGAAACAATGGCGGGAATCGGGTTCTCATTAAAAAAATTATTCCAGAAAAAGGGCGTTTTTAATCTGTGCCGCGCATATGGCTATGCGGGCTTGATCTGCGCGGGGCCGATGATCCTGGGCGTCGTGCTGTTAGTCAGCATCGCGTTCCTTTCTCAGCTTGCCGGCATGAGCCGGCATGACCGAGAGCTTTTAAACTGTATGCTGACCTACTGCCTTTTGGGGTCCCTGACAACGACAAGTATTTTCAATATGACGGTAACGAGATACGTATCCGATATGCTGTATGAGGAAAAGCCGGAGCGGATCATGCCCAGCTTCTATGGAAGCATCGGGATCATGCTTGTGGGCGGCTGTCTTCTTTGGGGTGTATTCCTTCATTTTTCCGGCGTCCGGATCCTTTACCGCCTTTTATGCCTGTGGTTTTACGCGATCTTGATCGTAACCTGGATGGAGATGAATTTCTTGACGGCGTTAAAGGACTATAAGGCCCTGGTTGTCGATTTCGCCGTTTCCCTTGGATTGGGTCTGTTTCTGGCTCTCTTGCTGGTATTGTTCCGCCAGGTTAATATTGCGACGCTGTTCCTTTGCGTGATCCTTGCCTACGGGCTTTTAATGGCCCTGTATTTTAGGCAGCTTCTTAAATACTTTCCCGAAAGCGAGGGCAGCAAGTTTTCCTTCCTCCGGTGGTTCGATAAATACCGTTCCTTAGCGTTTACAGGGATGTTTGTTAATCTGGGATTGTTCGCCCACCTGGTGATCATGTACTTCGGGCCGCTGCGGGTGCAGGTGGAGGGACTGTTTTACGGAGCTCCGATGCACGATGTGCCGGCGCTGTGCGCTTTTTTTTCGATCTTGATCACGACGGTTAATTTTGTTACCTCGGTGGAGGTGCGGTTTTATCCTCAGTATCGAAATTACTACAGCCTTTTTAACGATAACGGTTCGATCATGGATATCAAGCAGGCGGAAAATGAAATGATTTCCGTGCTGCGGCAGGAGCTGGCCTTCAACGCCCATAAACAGCTGATCGCGACGCTCTTGTTTATTGTAATTGGTTCCATTGTATTGGAAACCCTGCCCCTTGGATTTAATGATACCTCCATGGGAATTTACCGGCTGCTCTGCGCGGGATACGGCTTATATGCCGTCAGCAATACGATCATGCTGATTCTTTTGTATTTTGAGGATTATACGGGAGCGCTGGCGGCAACCGGCGTATTTGCGGCCGTCAGTATTGCGGCGACCATCTGGCAGATCTTGTTTGGAGAGATCAACTATTTTGGCCTTGGGTTCCTTTTGGGAGGCTTGGGATTCTATCTGGTCAGCTGGATCCGCCTGGAATGGTACACGAAACGACTTCCTTATTTCCTGCTGGGGCGCAGGGAACTGATAGAGAATAAGAAAATAGGCCTCTTTTCAAGGTTATGCAACTATTTGGAACGAAGGGAAGGTAACGTATATGAGGGATAAATGGAAATGGCTGGCGCTTTTTGGCGCTGGAGTGATTCTTCTGGCGGGATGTGCCGGGCAGGCAGATCCGGAAAGCCTTGCGGAGCCGTCAGAGAGTGCCGCGGAAACCGCCGGCGATTATGTGGAAAAGGAGACGGCGTCGCTGGAGGACTTTCACCTTCGCGATAAAGCGGCGGTGTATGAGGATGACGACGAAGACAGTCTTGTAACCATGTATTTGACGGTTCGGGAAGGAAATTCGGCGGAAAATACCGATCATACCTGGACTGAGATCAATACATACTCCAAGTACTGGTACGAGAACAATAATATTCCTCAGTATATGACGGAAGCAATCCTCCAGGTGGGCGATGAAAACGGTCCTTTACAGGGCGAGGTTGGCTATGGTGAGATTGTACCGAACGCGACGGTGAAAATCCGGGGACAGTCTTCTACAGAGCGAGTCCAGAAGAACTACAAAATTGAGCTGAAGGAAGGCAAAGGAGAGTGGCGGGGACAAAGAACGATCAACTTAAATAAGCATGGCGGAGAGGGCCTTCGTTACCGGAATAAACTGGCATATGATCTGATGAAAGATATTCCTCAGATGATGGCGGCGAGAACCCAGTTTGTGCATCTTTATGTAAAGGATGAAACGGCGGGCGGAAGCGGGGTTTTTGAGGATTACGGCTTATACACACAAGTGGAGCAGATGAATAAGACGTATTTAAAGACGCACGGGCTCGATAATAATGGACATATGTATAAAATAGAGTTTTTCGAGTTTATGCGGTACGAAGATGCCATTAAGCTGGCTACGGATCCAACGTATGATGTGGACCGATTTGAAGATTATCTGGAAATCAAGGGGGATGATGACCATAGCAAATTGATTGCGATGCTGGAGGATGTCAATGATTACTCGATTCCCATTGAGGAAACGGTTGAGAAATGGTTTGATACGGAGAATATTTTTTATTGGATGGGATTTCACATTTTGATGGGAAATGAAGATACTCAGTCTAGAAACTATTATCTCTATAGTCCTTTGAATATGGATAAGTTTTATTTTATTTCATGGGATAATGATGGAATGTTAAATGCTCAAGAAGAGGAGGTAAGAGGCGTCCAAGGACATCGTGGAAGTTGGGAGGACGGAATCGGAAATTACTGGGGGAGTGTCCTTTTTCAAAGAATGTTTCGGATTCCTGAATACAGGGAAGGCTTGACGCAGGCAATTGAAGATCTGAGAGCGCAGTATCTGACTGCGGATAGGATTCGGGAATTGACGGATCTTTACAGGCCGGTCGTAAAGCCGTTTGTTTATCAGATGCCGGATCTTATGTATGCTCAGCTGACAGAAAC
>CALWFS010000307.1 GCA_944377705.1 uncultured Mediterraneibacter sp.
GTGAATACGGACTTTACTGTAAATCAGACGAACGTACTCACGCATCTGAACCCGAACCCGGGTGGACAGGGAACAAGCTACGACAGCGTGCCGAGCGTTACAACGAACACGCTCATGGTGTCGCAGGAGGCCGATTACTACGTATATATTCCGGCGACGGTGATCCTCACGGACGATGGAGGCTATGTGAACGGTGCGGCCGATCCGGACTACGCGGGAGCGCAGACAGCGGTAAGATACGAGACATCATATCCTCAAAACTCCGAACCTAGCTGGATACCGGAGATAGAAGTTAAGGTAAGCGACAAGCAGCAGATGCTGCCGAAGACAACGGCGGATCCGCTCACTATGCTAATATACTCGGCAGACGGCGACAGGCGGGAAGCCGATGGAAACGGCTACTCATGGCTCGGGGTGCTCTCGGAAAGCCCGAATCCATCCGGCAAGACGGAGGGCTCGATGACAAGCCAGTCCGCTCTTGGAGGAACCATACCGAACGGACTCCCAATGGGCTCGACGCTCCCATTCAGGATAAACGCCTTGAACGGCTCGGCGCCATGGCGAGTGGAATACACAGGAACTTTGACATACATGCTCACGATGCGTGATGTATCATAGCGGAAAGGTAGGCGGAGAAATATGAAAAAACTGACAAAATTTATTTTGACTGCATGCTTCTGTCTGCTGATCGCGGCGGTTCCAGTAAGAAGTGTTGAAGCCGCTGGGGCGGACGCCGGAGTAAATGTTACTTACATTGCACAAGGAAGTCAGGGAGCCGGTGGAAACGAAGGAAGCAGCACAATTGACGCTGGGAAAGTCACCAGTCCGGTGAAGACAGGAGATGCTTCTTTGCCTATGACCTATCTGGTCATGGTTATAATTTCAGCAGGATTGATTCTTCTGATCCTGCTGAAGAATAAAAAAGAAGAAAAAGAAGAAGAGAGTGCATTTTAATCAAGAAGAAAAAGAAGCGCTTTCGAAAACACGGAAATCCATCAGCCGGAAAGAAAGAGATGGAGGGGAACTGGATGGAGAGGCCATCCAAAAGAAAAAACATACGAAGAAAAGGAGAAAGAAGTATGAAGAAGAGATTAGCAACATTAGCAATTGTAGGAGCAATGGCAGTTAGCGCAGTAGCGCCGATGACGGCATTTGCAGCAAACCCGGCAACTCATAACACAAAGGTTAATTATATCTCGGGAGCTGTAAACCCCGGAGGACCAGAGAGTAATTACTATGTAACAATACCGTCAGATATCGCATTTACAGACACACTTACGACTGCAGAGCAGAAGTTAGAGTTAAAAGCCCTTCCAGATAAGACACTTTCCACAACGCTGAAAGTAGGAGTAACCGTAACAAGTAATGGTGGAGCTTTGTTGAAATCCAATCCTGAAACTGAAAGTCTTAAATATAATGTGGACTTTACCGGTGAAGGAGCTGACACCGATGGACAGAAATTGGATAGCCAGAATACATCAAATAGAACTGTAGGTTCTCTTACACCGACAGTTGCAGCAATTACAGGTACTGCATCTTTAGAGGACAAAGCTAGTGCAAGTGTTGCAAAGGGAACTGTGTTTGCAGATACTCTGGTTTACACTATTACAGAGACGAGCAAATAGTCTTTATTTAGATCAAGCCTCAGGCTCTGACTCCATTCAAAAGCAGGGAAGATGAGGAGAAGTTCATAAAAGGAACAATAGGGAGCCGGAAAGGATCTGGCTCCCTGTTTTAAGAGTAAAGATTAGGAAGTATACCTTCTAAGATTAAGTGGATTGGAATTTGATAGTAGCATAAGAAGCTACATTTTCGGACGCCTTCCATGAGGAATCCATCCAGAACAGGAGACATGGAAGGAAGAGAAGAACAGGAGAAAATCATGCAGTATTTTATTCATTTTGAATCAATTGAGGAGAATATTAAGGAGCAGCGCTCCTTTCAGAATAAAAAAGGCCATCACTGGCCTTACCTTACTATAGAAGAATATAAAAAGCTTCCGGAGGAGAAAAGGCGCATATGCGGTGATTTAAGAAAACAGGATTCCGGAAGCGCGGAGCTTACCTTGAGAGAAGAGAGAGCTCTGACAGGACTTTATGAATACCGCCCTAAGAAGCGTTGGAGTGAGAAGACCATCGGCTACATTCCGGTCACCCCGGAGGGAGATCCGGACGGGCGGGTCTGCTGCGTGCGGATCTTAGGCCGTTCCATGCTAAAGACCATTCTTCTGCCCCTTCTCTTTCTCTGCCTTGTGGCAGGGATTGTGCTGGGAATCTTGTGGTATCTCAACGAGGAAGATGTGCCGGGACTGGATGAATCCCAGATTGCCTACCATGTAGAGGGGATGGTGAACAACGATCCCAGCCAGATCATGCTTCCGGGGATCAGCCAGATTACAGCCCAGTCGGGAGAGACCCATGTGGAGCATGTTCTTTTTAACCCGGAAGGGAATCCCTGCTATTTTAAATTTCATTTGATAAGGGATGATACAGGGGAAGAGCTGTATACCTCTGGTTTGGTGGAACCGGGAAATGCAGTCATGGAGTTTGATCTTACAGAGCCGTTGGAAGCAGGAAGTTATGATGTGACTGTGCAGGTGGAGACCCATCCGGTAGATGATCCGGAAGGGGAGATGAATCAGGGAGCGGTCAAGACAACGCTGGTAGTAGAGTAGGAGCAAGGATAGTCTTAAAGGATTTTGCTAAGGTAGAGCAAGAGCAAAAGAGAAGGGAAAGGAAAGACTATGAGCAGAATATTAACAGAGAAAGAGCTGGAGGCAAGCACGAGGCTATACCGCAGGAAAGAAGGCTGCTGGCATTATATCCCGGCAGTGAAGGAAGAGGAGGAAGACATCACGCCCCAGAAGGTGGCGGGGGATATCGGATATTCTTGGAAGAAGAAGCCGGAAGCGGTACTGCTGGGAAAAGACGGAGAAGCGCCGGTCAGCCCCTTTCGTGCAAAGCTGGGATACAGCCAGAAGGTGCTGGGTTATATCCCCTGTGAGGATGAAGAGGGGACGCTGGCCTACGTGCGGGTCATTGGAAGAAGCTGGCTCAAGATTCTGATTCCGCTTATCATCCTGCTGGCAGTGATCATGGGAGGGATCTGGTGGTATTTTACCCGGAACAACGGGCCGGATCTGGATGATTCGGCTATCGCCTACCAGATGCCAAATGGGCTAAAGAATGAGGATCCCAGCCAGATCATGATCCCGGGGATGAGTGGTTTTACCATGGAGGAGGGAGACACCCATGTTGAGCACGTGCTTTACAATCCGGAAGGAAACCCCTGTTATTTTAAGTACCTGGTTATGCTCCGGGATACACAGGAGGTGCTCTATGAGTCCGGCCTTGTGAAGCCTGGGACAGCTATTATGGAATTCGATCTGAACCAGACTCTTGAACCGGGCATCTATGATGTGACTGTGCTGGTGGAGACGACCTCGGTGGAGGATCCGGAGGCGGAGATGAACCGGGGCGCTGTGAACACGACCATCACAGTCGAATAGGCCTGCGGCGCAGCGGAGAAAAGAAGAGATAAAATCTGCCAAAATGGAGTGGAAAACAATGAGATTAACAGAAAGAACCGATGCTCTTTGTACAAAGAACTTTCGCGATAAAAACAAGAATCTCTGGAAATATATACCAGTAAAACAGACGAGAGACAGGAAGATTACCCCGAAGGATATTGCGGGGGATACCGGCTGCCGGGCCAAGAAATCACCGGTGGGTACACTGACAGGCAGCGGAGGGGCTGATAAGAAGGAGAAGAAGCTGAAGGTCCTTCCTTTCCGTGCGAAACTTGGCTATAGCCAGAGAGAAGCCGGATACATTCCCTGCGAGGATGAGGCAGGGCACCTGCGGTATGTGAGAGTGATCCGTAAGTCCGTGGTGAAGATCCTGCTCCCGATCTTTTTCTTTGCCCTTATGGTCGGAGGGCTCTGGTGGTATCTGTCACAGCAGAGGAGGCCGGATCTGGATGAGTCGGCCATCGCTTACCAGATGCCGGACGGTGCGAAGAACGAGGATCCTAATGAGATCATGATGCCCGGATTTGGAACGATCACCATGGACGCAGGCAGCACAAAAGTACACGCTGCTCTGGCCAATCCGGAGGGGAATCCCTGCTACTTTAAGTATCAGATCAGACTGTCCGATACCGGGGAGCAGATCTATGAGAGTGGATGGATCGAGCCGGGTACGGCTGTTACGGAGTGGGATATATCAGAGGAACTCCCAGAAGGTGAATATCCTATTCACATCCTTGTGCAGACAGGAAGTCTGGAGGATTATGAAGAGGAAATGAACCAGGGAGTGGTAAACGCGACATTGGTGGTGAGATAAGATGAGAACAGGACGAAAAAGCATTTTTATTAGTCTGGCCTGTACCCTCCTCGCAATCAGTATGCTCTCAGGCTGTGCCTTATCCGGGGCAGAGGCGGCGGATGTTGGGGAGCAGGGGGCGGACCAGATCGTCATAGGTGATGTGGAGTTTACAGTAGAGCAGATGGACTACCGGACCAAGGTACAGCCACCGAATCCCCTAGGGTATTATGATTACTATCCCGAGGAGGAAGGGTATCATTATCTGGTGCTGTCCGGTAGTGCTGTCAATGCGGGGGATACGGATTTTGATCCTGAGAGCTTCTACGTGGAGGCGCAGACAGGGCGTACCGTAAG
>CALWFS010000308.1 GCA_944377705.1 uncultured Mediterraneibacter sp.
GCGGAAGCAGGTCCACGATAAACGGATCTTCCATGGCTGCCGCTGCATCTTTGTCATTCCTGAGCGTGATACTGTATGTCATATCGCTGTTGAGCGCCACGTTCTCCTGGTCAGCAGTCTTCTCTACTGTGACAACCGCTGCACCCTGAGGGCTGAATTTCACATCCGCTGCCGCACTGTCCGGGATCGTGGTCTGCGTATCTTTTTCGCCATCTTCTTTCCACGGCGTGTACTTCACTTCCGCAGACACGCTGTTGCGGATCAGGTCGATGGACTGTACGCCCTCTCCGCCTGCCTGCCGGTCCACTCTTGCCTTTACTGTGATCTCTCCCGCTTTGAAGTTCGTTCCGAGAGCATAACCGGTTCCGGCTAAAGCGCCGGCATGGTAGCTGACCGTAAAGGTTTTCGCCCGTGCATTGTCTGCACCCGGCGCTGCTTCTGCCAGTGTAAAGGTCTGCGCGGATGTGCTGACATCCTTTGCCACTGTTCCCAGCGGCTGCCCGTCAAATCCGTAGAAAGTGACTTCCGCCGTGATCGGCGCGGTCTCTTCCTCCAGATATCCTGACACATCATGCTCGGCCTTTCCTGCGATCACCTCATTGATGGAATACTTTCCATTCAGATAATCATCCTTCATCAAAGTATGATCTGTCCCGTGATATGCGGTCAGTCCCGTATCCGTAAGTGTAAAAGAGTCCAGCGGATAGGTATTTTCCACAGCCGGTCTGATCGTGTACTCCAGATCCGCGCCCTGTGTAAAGAGACTTTCCTGCGTCAGATCCTTCGCTGTCTTTGCGAGATCCAGCGTTACGTTTCCCTCGATGTTCCTGAGAGTGACAACTGTCTTTTCTTTTGTGCCCGCCGGGATCGTCACCTTCTGGTACCATTCCACCTTACTGTTATCCCTGATCTGGGATACACTGGAAGAGGTCTCGACTATGAGGTACGTCTTTCCTGCCAGGAACGTTGATCCCATCTTCGTCCATGTGCTGCTGTTTGCATAATTATAGTATTCTGTCCCGCCAGACCCACTCTCAGAGGACCCAGGTCTATTCACCCGGATATCATCCAGGACCGGAGTTCCTGTTGACAGCAGATTCGCGGCAAATTCATCTGTCACTTCAGCATTTTCCTCAATCTCATATACTGACGCGACCGCCGTGGGCTGCTCCTCTGCTTCCGGATTCAGCGCGTCCTGTTTGCGGATCTCCATCTCTACGTACGGAGTGTTATACGCATTGTAACTATAAGTATTTCCCGCATTGAGCGGATTTCCTCCATTGATCTTATGAAGGGTCACTGTCTGCCCGTTGATCTGAACAGTCTCTTCTGCAGCGGGGGAATTCTCTCCCTCAGCCCAGAGTCCCTGAAGCTCCTTCCATCCCGTACGCACTGAAGGCTCGGCAACCGCATAGGTCCTGCCTCCCACAACAGTAAAGCGGACATATCCATTCTCGTCTGTCGTTTGGCTTGCACTTTCAATCCAGCTGTCACCGCTCTTCTCATAGAGCATCAGTGTGACGCCGCTCATGAGATCTTCTTTTGTCGGATTTCCTTCCCTGACATTTCCGTATTTTACCAGATCAATATATGCACCTCTGTAGTTCGGGAAGATATTGTTCTCAAGCATTGTTGTATTGTCTTTTTCCCACTCTGCCTTCCACTCGGAAGCTGTGATCTTTTGACCCGGAGTCAGGTCCGCCTTTATGCAGAGGCTTTCATCCTTCAGATAATCTTTCGGCGGTGTCTTCTCAAAAATATAGAAAGTCTGTACATCCGTGCCTGTCAGCGGGATCCGTGCAGTGTAAACGCCATTCTGCACGGTAAATGTAATACCGGCAAGCGGTGTATCCACTTTCGGATCCGGTACGCCGTCCGTCCCGTCGTAAACATTGAATTCTGCTCCCGTCAGAGTGCTGCCATCCTCTCCGTCCACCTTGCGGATCGATATTTCTGCGTAAAGATATGTGTTCTCCGCGGTAACCTCCAGGTCACTGTTGGTTTCCGGAACTGCGATCGCATAGTATCCGTCCCCATCCGCTATGATCGGGTTTCCCTGTCCGTCTTTCACAGCAGTCGGCTGATATCCCGCCGGTATCGAGATCTCCTGCAGATAGTAGGTCCTGCCCTGGCTCAATCCGGCAAACTCTGCACTTCCGCCTGTGCCGTCCGTACATGTAACAGTTTTATCCTCAATCTTCTGTTTATTTTCATCATACAGCCGGAATGTAAATGTACTGCTTCCGGTCAGTGTCAGATCTCCCATAACAATATTTTTATTGACTGTCAGCTTCACCTGCTGCGCATCCGCAAAGGTAAGGGTCTCATCTCCATAAGCGGGATCTGTATTTTTAATTACAGGAGTACCGCCTACCGTTACAGTACCGATATTCATCCCGCCGGTCAGAGCCGCGTAACGCGGATTCGGATCCGTAATATCATATCCATCCGGAGCATCCATTTCGGTGATCTTATAGACGCCCGGTTTCTGTCCTGTCAGGGTGATCACACCGTTCTCATCTGTACGCGCATCCTCATCAAGGATACTCCATCCGTTGTCAGCCAGAGCTGCATCGCCGCTGAATACCGGAAATCTCTGATATTCGATCTTAAATACAGCGCCTGAAAGCCGCTTGGCCGGCGTATTTGTGTCGGTCTTTGTGATGGTAAAATCCTGTGTCTCAGGATTCTGTACCATAAGATCCACACCCTCAGAGGTCTCTATCCCATAGTCGCTGATATCCACCTTAGCTGTGACAGTCACGCCGTAACTGCCGTCCTCATTCTGGATCTGTTCTGTCTTATATCCCAAAAAAATACCGTTTCCATTTACCAGATCGTTCAGTTTTCCATGGGCTGTAATATACTGCTCATTGTCATAAGCTGCCTTAAAGTATTCTTTCAGGTACTCATTCGTATGTCCGGCCGTTACCGACTCTGCCAGTTTATAAGTTCCGTTTCCGATGCCGGTCAGGCGTGCCTTTCCGTCGGGTCCTGTAACCGCCGTACTGGTTCCCGCCGCACCTGTAAGTGAGAATGTCACGCCCGAAAGCGGTTCATACTCCATCCCTGCTTTCCGGATATTCAGGGTCAGTTT
>CALWFS010000309.1 GCA_944377705.1 uncultured Mediterraneibacter sp.
AAAAAGGAAATGGAACGGTATCTCACATTAACCGCATGGATGAAACGCATCTACTGTCTCTTCCTCAACAGGAAAGATCCGAAAGAAGGGCTGAAGACCATCCTCACGGCCATTGATTACATCAAGAGAGGCATCTCCATCTGCGTTTTCCCCGAGGGAACCCGCAACAGCGGCGAGGAGCTGAGCATGCTTCCTTTTAAAGATGGCGCGTTCAAGATCTCGACAAAAACCGGCTGTGCGATCATCCCGATCTCTATGAACAATACAGCCGAGATCTTTGAAAACCATCTGCCAAAGGTAAAAAAGACCCATGTGGTCATCGAATACGGGAAACCGATCTATCCGGAAGAACTTGATAAAGACACAAAGAGGCATATCGGAGACTATGTAGAAAATATCATACGCGAGACAATACACAAAAATGCAGGGCTCGTGCAGCAGAACTTTCCGGATCCCCGGAGTTCGACATGGGGCAGAAGCAGACTATGAGATGGTCTGCCGCTCAATAGAGATTTTCTGCTAAAAATAAATGAAGCAGCCAGAAAACTGCTTCATTTATTTTTTCCAATTTCATTATAGATTTTTCTTCTTTTTCTTGACACAGAGGACTGCGCCCAGACCGGCGGCAGCCACCACACACAACACTACCCAAGGCAGCGGATCCCTGCTGTCCCCAGCCCGAGGAGATACAGGCTTGGAGGAATCTGCGGAAGTGTCCGCTGTCTGAGGCGGAACCGGCTGCTCCGTGTCTCCCGGATTCGCAGTCGGAGGAATTTCTACAGCAGCCAGCGCGTAACCGCAGACAGTACATTCCTGATGCCGGGAACCGGCCTGCGCATCGGTCGCTTCCTGATCCACGATCCACTTAAAGGTATGGCCGTCCTCGTCCGCCTTTGTTTTGCAGACATCACACACATGCCAGTGACTGTTTTCATTCGACTTCCACTCGGAGCCGTAGGAATGAGGGATCATCTCCACATCTTCCAAAACCTTTGTCTGGGTTTCGGTCCAGTCGTTGGTAAAGGCGGCAGTATAGGTAGTCCACCCCTTTGCGGTGCAGGTCGCCGGCGTTGTCACCTTGCCAACAGCTTCCACCACCTCCCTATCCACATGGCTGCTGTCCCCTGTGCAGACTCTTTCCGCTGTGCAGGTTTTCCCGTCTTCCGACCAGGTATAAGTCGGAGCGCCCCAGCTATGCTGGTGGTTTTCTGTGAAGCTCCACGAGCCTGTAGCATTCACGGTAGCACCGCTTACGGTTACGGTCCAGCCGGAGAAGGTCCACGTGCCTTCTTTCCCGTTTTTTTCCCCTTTTACAGTAGTCTGACTGGTAAAGGTCTGATCAACCGCAGCCATTGCTGCATCCAGGTCTTGGTACTCTGTATTATCGGACGGCAGGATCTGTCCGGCCGGCGCATCAGTTCCCCAATTGTAGCTGATTCTATAAAGGACTTTTTCCCTGACATATGTCTCAATACGCAGCTCGCTGACTTTGTGTTCACTATTCGATACAGGTATGTCATACGGCACCTTTATCATGATCGAGTTGACCGTGGTGCTTGAAGGGATATTGCCAAGAGTGATCTTGTTCTCATCTTTATTGTAGCTTATAGTGACGCCATTATCGCCAGTGGATGCTATGGTCGCATTTTCAAAAGAAATCGGCTTTCCATCGACTCCGATATAAGGATTGTCAAGGACAAGCTGACCATTTTCGATCTCAATGGGATTGCTCTGACTGCCATAAGAATAGGTCTCACGAACCGGAAATCTCGATGTGCCTTCCTCGTGCCTGACGAAACCGGCAGTCAGGGATGTCAGTTTTGAAATAAAGGAAAAATCCGTGACTTTATTGCTGCCCAGGTTTAAAATTGTCAGTTGTGTCAGCCTTTCCAGATTGTCCATGTTATCAATGCTATTGCCGAGCAGACCTAAAACTTCCATATTCGCCGGCAGCTGATCGCAGAACTCTGTGCTGGTAAGGTTGTTATAGTTCAGCACCATCTTTTTCAAATTCTTCAGTGTGGAAAATATCTCTGTATCTTCGTCGGTAATATCGCAATACGGCATATAGAGCGTGTTCAGGTTGATCATGGAGCTGATTACCTTCTTATAATCTTCTCGGTTTGCCTCAGTGATTTTAATCTTCTCGAGGTCTAATTCCTCCATCGCGTCGTATCCGTTTAGCGGCGCAATGTCCGTAATAGCAGTGCAGTCTCCAAAGTCGGCTTGCTTAAGCATCGGGATTTCCCTGCCGCTCAGGGCTGAGATATCGCTTAATGCATAGCAGCGTACACTAGACAGCTCCTCAAGCTTCGGATAATTTTCCGCGGTAAGCCCATTAAGGGAAGTCAAATTTGCACAGCCATCCACATCAAGCCGGGTGAGCTCAGGCTTGCTGCCAAGCTGCGAAAGATGGGTCAGGAAATCATTACTTTCGATGGCAAGGTTTATCAGCTTTTCCAGTCCTGCAATTTGATCCACACTCTGAATATCACCGCTCATAGTTAAATACCGAAGATTGACCGCATACTGGATGCCTTCGATATCTTTCACTCCGGAAGTCCCGCTGATGGTCAGAGAGCTGAGCTTTGCCATATCGCCTGCCGTAATCGGAGTATCCTCTGGATTCTTCAAACTGCTGTTAATCAGTTTCTGAAATTCTGGATCAGTGATATTGACTGCATCCCCCGCATCGGACAGTGCGTCCATGTCTTCCGCCGGTACCGACATCGGCGCCAATCCGATGACAAGCATTACCGTCAGCAATACACTTAATACTTTACTTCTTGTTTTCATAAACCTCTCCTCATACTATCTATACGTCTTGTTTTATGACCTCGGAAAATATGTCTCCGGCTGGTAAAATAGACCATGCTTATTCTAGCTATAACAATGTATTTTGCCAATCGAAAAA
>CALWFS010000310.1 GCA_944377705.1 uncultured Mediterraneibacter sp.
TTTATTCCTTTCAGGACTTTTCCCGACAACTCCAGGTCTATAACCGCAGGGACTATAACCTGTTTCCTATGAGACCTTTGGGCTGGAAATCCCCACAGACTGTCTTGAAGGAATTTATTCAGCATGGTGTAACATATGTTTGACAAACCTACAGTTTTTCAGGCATGATCCCCTGTTTCTTAAGGAAGCGGTAGAGGCCTGGAATGGAGCGTTTCTATCCGCGCTGGCTGAGCTTCACCCAGAAAACGACCAGGCCGGCATGAGGATTGCGCCTGCGGATGTCCCGGATGAGCTTGATTTCTTCGAGAGTATGCTGGTTGGGATGGGAATGGGGACGCCTGGAACGATCCCTCAGGGACTCCCATCCAGCGGTAGATGTACTGACGGTTGGTCTTATACTTTACAGCAGCTTTAGAAACCCCGTAGCGGTTTGCGTAATTAGTGAGCCTATCCTCGCTATTTAAATATTCAGTTGTAACACATGTATTGTAATCCTACATCTTATTTACAGACTTTTCTTCACAGTCTCGCAAAAGCATCTCTGCAAATCCGGATTTAGTCATCCCATTCATATGCCAACTTTGGCCCGCCACCGAATTGAATTAAGCCACAATACTCAAATCCTTCTCGGACAAGTATGTGCTGCATTACTTTGTTTTCATCTTGTGTATCTACTCTGATGGCACTGATATGATTTGATAGACATAACTCTTTAATTAAATTTACCGCTTCCTTGGATAGTCCGCCACTTCTTATCTTTCTATTGAAAGCCAATCTATGAACCACAGCATATGGCCTATCTGTTTTCCAAGCTCCTTCTATTTTATGATACGCAGGTTCATCACCAATAATAATGCAACAATATCCGATAACTCCGTGTTCGTTAACAAAAGCATATCCTACATTATGGGCAATATCTTCAAGAATGGTCTGCCTCGTAGGATAATCAGGACGCCACTGCTCAAATCCCAAAGATTTATGATAGGCTCTTGCATCTTCTATACATTGGTAGCATAATTCAACCTCATTTGGTTCAGCTTTTCTCAATTTCATTCTAACAAAATCCTTTCGGTTCATAAATTTCAAGTTGTCAAGCTATTTTCGTCTATTATCCCCCCTAGATATTCCCCTGTCATTTTCTTTCAAGCATATACAAAAACCGCACTTACTTGTGATATGGTTCTCCATAACGTATCCAAGTGCGGTTCTAATAAATTAAGCAATTCTTTCTTTACTTCTTTTTAATTCATAAAGAACAAACGGATCTATGTCAATACAGGCACTTTTATTACGTCCACCTGCAACATCCCAGGCCAGTGTACCATTTAAAACCGTACATCGATCCAGAAAAATATCTTTACTACAAATCCTTTCAAATAGTTTAGGAGACATATCTGTTTTAGCATTATAACAAACTATTTTCCCATCATCAAAATACACATCTATCGTATAATCTTCATGTGGTATTACCTGTACAACACTTGGAATATAATCAGACATTTATTATCACCTTTCCTTTTATACCAAAGGGTTGATTCTGCTTAACGGCTTACCGTCTTTTGCCAGTTCCCAATTTTGCATTAGTTCATCTTGATGAATCACACACCACGCCAAAACTAACTTAAGCTGACGTGATGGAAGAGAGCCTTTAATAACACATGCCTCGACAATATCTATTAACGCCTTTTTCCCGTTGTACTCAACGTGAAAATGAGGTGGATTATGATCATCATAATACATTGTAATTCTTATTCCGTAAAAAAGTGATATTTCCGGCATCCTCTTACCTCCATCTGTTATTTCGATTCTTTTTCCCCTCTCTTCTTAAATTCATTATAACTATATTTATCAAATGAAGCAAACAATTTTATCCATTCACGATTTCCAGTATAAATTTTAATTCCAATCATCGCAAGAGATTAGTTAAAGCCATTGTATAAACGCTGTTTTATCCTCACTATTATATCCAGCATTCCTATAAAAATTAAGAGTATTTTCTTTTTTAGATCCTGTAAGTAACATAATTTTATAACAATTTGTTTTCTCTGCTATTTTCTTTGCATAATTCAAACATTCTGTTGCATATCCGTTTCCTCTATAATCCCTATGCGTGACAACATTTTCTACAAAAGCATATGGTCTTATATTGCGTGTTAGATTTGGAATAATCACACATTCACAGGAAGACACAATTTTACCCTTTACCTCTTTCACAATAATATGATGATTTTCATCTTGTACGATAGAAGTCCATGTATCTTTTAAATGTTCTGTCATTTCTGGCAAAGAGTCCTCATGCAAATGCAAATATAATTTTAATAGCTCATTTAATTCATTTTCTTCCACTTCTCTAACCATATACATACCTCCCCAAATTCCAATTTTCTATTCTACAACTTAGGATTTTCTTTAGTCATTTTTCCTCAGAATCGAATTTTGCCTGCCTAAGTTATACGGACAAATATCTCTACATCTATGACAAGCTATTCTCCATACCTGCTCTTCTTCATCATCTACAAATGCAAAATTCCATCAGGATTGCTGTTTTATTTCAGGACTTTCTAAGGTGTTTACAGGACAAATATCAACCCATAAGTTGCAATTATTACAAAGAGGTTCTTTCATTTCATCAGGCTCAAGCTCCTCTTCGCATAATACTGCTCCTAACCAGATCATGCTTCCAAATTCTGGCGTTATTAACAAAGAATTCCTTCCTATCTTTCCCAATCCTGCTGCTTGAGCTATATGTTTTTGCGAAACAATAGATCGATATCTCTTAGTATTTTTATCCCATTGGCTTTCATTAGTAGGAATAGGAACACATACTATCTGATTTTTTCCCATTTCAATGCAAAAATCCAGAGCTATCATTTACTTTCCTGAACCCATTCCAATTCATTAGCAGGAACAATTATATAATTATCTATTCCTTCCCCCAACCTCAGATATACATTTCTTATTCCTGCCTGAATAATTGTTCTGGCACATAAGGGACAGGGCTTTGCTCTGTGTATAGAGTTATCCTTTGGATTTATACCAGTCAAATACAAATCTGCGCCCATTGTTTGTTGTCTGGAACAATTTAACAGTGCATTTGCCTCAGCGTGAATAGCACGACATATTCCATAACCTTCCCCTTGATGCATATTTCTTTCAATTCGCAGACATCTACCTAAATCACAACAATTATCAAATCCTCTGGGAGCACCATTATATCCAGTGGAAATAACCACGTCATCTTTTATAATAACCGCTCCATATTTTCTCTTAATACATGTGCTTCTATATGCAAAAACTTCTGCACAATTTAAGTATGTATCTATTTTTGAAATCCTTTCTCCATTTTTAGGTATAACCATATCTTGCCTCCATCTTAGATGGTAATAAGTTTAACTCCTATTTATAAATACCCTCTATTTTGAGCTTCCTGAATAAGTTTTGGTTGAATCATAGGATAAGTCCATTCCATTGGCAACTCATTTAAAAAAACTGCTTTTTCTATTTCGCTATGTAATTCTTTCTTAAGCTTTGTTATCTCTGCTAAATACAGCATCCCATATGTTCCTTCTCCCGTATTATTTACTCTGTTTTCCCGTAACTGAATAAACACATATAGGTTTTATCGAAAAGGTTATAGCCCTAGTTTCTTCTTGTAGCTCTTTTTGCCGCACTATCTATTGTTTCACCTTCTTCTCTATGACCACCGTGGAGCTCGAAAGTATCTCTTTCTTTATGCTTACAAAATATCCACTTACCATTTGCTATAGCGATGATAACAGCAAGTTTCAACAATTTATCATCAACTTTATCATAAAATTTACTTTCATAAAAAGCCCCCCAAATTTCAAGTTGCCAAGCTATTTAGTCTATTATAACACCCTAAATATTTCCCTGTCATTCTATTTTTCACTCATACGAAAAGAGAGCAGAACATCATCCGTCCGCTCCCTTTCAGATTCTCTTCATGATTCATTACTTCACGCCATATCATACCCAAATGCGAAAAAACCGCACTTACTTATGATACGGCTCTCCATAACATATCCAAATGAGGTTATCTAATCTTTAAAATCCTCCATTATTGTAAGCTCTTGTTATCACATAAGACGGTTCATAATATGCGCTGCTATTGTAATTATCAATCGTATCACATATTTCATCATTATATATCCTGATCATTCCATCGATATAATCTTCCTCCGGCTGTAAAGTTGACAGAATCAGCCTTGTATATACCTTTCCCATCTGTGTTTCTGATGGAATCTCATCTACCAGTTCTGAATCGACATCCGTAATATCAAAATTTCCTCTTGCTAACTTATACTCTTCAATCCATTCATCTTCAATTTTCAGAGGATTCT
>CALWFS010000311.1 GCA_944377705.1 uncultured Mediterraneibacter sp.
ATCCATGCAAAAGGTATTGACATAGGAATCTATACTACAAATTTTGAAAATGAATTTATTTCATTAACGGATATTGCGAAATATCGAAATGAGGACGACCCGAGATTTGTGATTCAAAACTGGATGCGCAATCGTAATACAATTGAACTTTTTAGGCGTTTGGGAAGAATTGCATAATCCAGATTTTAACCGTGTGCAATTCGAGGCGGTTAAAAATGAGGCGGGATTAAATCGTTTTGTCATGACACCAACAAAGTGGATTACACAGATGAATGCCATTGGCATTGTTTCAAAAGCAAGACGCTACGGGGGAACATATGCCCATAGCGATATTGCCATGTCTTTCGCAACTTGGATTTCTCCTGAGTTTCAGCTATATATTATGAAAGACTATAGGCGTTTAAAGACAGACGAAAACAGTCGGTTATCTTTGAATTGGAATTTGAATAGAGAAATTTCTAAGTTGAATTACAGGATACATACAGATGCAATTAAAGAGAATCTGATTCCCCCAGAATTAACACCCGCACAGGTAACGTATACCTATGCAAATGAAGCAGATATGTTGAATGTTGTTTTATTTGGAAAAACCGCAAAACAGTGGAAGGATGAAAATCCAACTGTTAAAGGGAATATGAGGGATGTGGCAACTCTGAATCAATTACTGGTACTTGCGAATTTGGAAAGTTATAATGCGGTTTTAATTAATCAGGGGAAAAGTCAAAAAGAGCGTATGGAATTGTTGCGGCAGTTGGCGGTACGGCAGTTACAGACATTGGAGACAGTGAGTTTAAATAATTTGCCGGAGTTGGAAACGCGTTCACAGAAAAATTGAAATATTTAGTGAAAATGAAAAACGTATTTTGAAATACATAATATGAGAGGACAGTAGGAGGAAAATGGATATGGAATGGAAAAAATTATTAACACAAACTCGTCTGAGTGATGAAGAAAAAGATGCAGAGGCATTTAATGATTATTACATAAGTCCATTTGAAAGAGATTATGAGAAAATAGTTTCTAGTGCGGCATTTAGAAGGCTGCAGGATAAGACGCAAGTATTTCCGTTGTCTAAAAGTGATTTTGTCAGGACTAGATTAACACATTCTATAGAAGTATCTACAATAGCAAAACAATTAGGAATTATGTGTTTCCAAAACACATCCGCATATCAGCATTTGCCAATAGATGCTGATGAGCAGGATGGTGAAATATTAAAATCTAAAAGAATTGGTGATATTGAGGCAATTCTGTCTTGTGCCGGACTATTGCATGATCTCGGAAATCCGCCATTTGGTCATGTTGGTGAAGAAATAATAAGGGCGTGGTTTAAGGATAATCTTAAAAAAATATATCTTTTAAAGGACAACGATGAAAAGCCGGTTTCGGAGTTATTGAACGAAAAACTGATTAAAGATTTGGAGAATTTTGAAGGCAATGCTCAGGCTTTGAGAATTCTATTAAAAGCACGACATCAATCAGAAATTAATTTGCCGTTTTCAATTATTAGTGCTTTGATAAAATATCCTACAAGATGCGATGAAATAGAAAAGACTGGTATTAGAAAGAAAATGGGTTGTTATCAGGCTGAAGAAAATATCTTTTTACAAATTGCGGAAGAAGTGGGTACGATTAACGCAGAAGGGAAAGTGATTCGCCATCCTTTGGCATACTTAGTAGAAGCAGCGGATGATATTGCATATATGACTGCCGATTTAGAAGATGCCGTAAAATCGGGTATAGTCAGTGTTGATGAATTGTTGCTTTTTTTTAGAGATTCATATGAGGAATTAGGGGAAAAGTATAAGGAATCCAAACAACATATTTCAAGAACTAAAGAAATTATTGATAAATTGGATTCACTTAATAAAGTAGAAAATGATAAAACAAAAGTAATGAGTCAATGGGGAACGTATCTCAGGAAATGGTTGATGTATGTGGCTTGTTGGAGATTTTCAAAAAGTTATGATAGTATTTTACAAGGCACATTTGAATATGATATGTTCTATGATAATAACCATAGCTTAACAGTAAGATTGTTAAAAAAGGCAATGAGTGAATTTGTTTTTGATTCACGTGTTATTACGGAACCTGAAATATCCGCGCAGATTATTCTTGATTTTTTGCTGGACAAATTTGTTCCGGCACTTGTCCGATTTGATAATTATGGGATAATGACTGCGCAAGATAAAAAAATAATTACGTTACTTTCATCTAATTATATTGATGACTATTTTAAGGCAAAGGAAGTTGACGGTATTACAAATGAAGCAGAACTTTTATATCGAAGAATATTGATTGCGACAGACTTTATAAGCGGAATGACGGATGGATATGCTAAAATGCTATACAAAAAGATGTCTGGGTTAGAATAAATGGGGGATAATCTGTGTAAACTGGCATAATTTTGTGGGAAATCTGGTAATACCGTTGAGACGGTATGTTTATTGTCCAAACTTTATTCAGACCAGCATATCGCGGTTTGCGTAATTAATAAGTGATAGACGATATCTCATATCTTGTGTTATACTTGCCATGCGAGGATGCTCCTTTATGTATTTTTGTATTATGGTGATTCAAATATAACACAAAGTGAGCCTATCCTCGCTTTTTAAATATTCAGTTGTAACACATGTATTGTAATCCTACACTTGTAATTGTAAATTTTTCTGCGCATATTTACTCGGTGGCATAAAATGAGTATAGTATGATTAGAATACTGCTACCAAATACAAACGGGAGGTGTGGCTATGAACATTCGTCCATCCGCAGCAATCCGCCAGAATTACAATGAGATTGCTGAAATGTGCAGAAAGACAGCAGAGCCGGTATTCCTTACCAAGAATGGCGAGGGAGATTTAGTCGTTATGGATATTGAAACCTATAACCGCAGGGAGAAGATGCTGAAACTCCGTGAGGAACTGCTTGCGGTTGAGGAGGACAGAATTGCGGGAAGAACTGGCTGTACGCTTGAAGAACTGGACGCTTATCTTGATGAAGTGATTGCAGAGGTATAGTGTATGGCAGCAAACAGCAAGTACAAAGTC